>JALHUG010000190.1 GCA_022866185.1 Dehalococcoidia bacterium | reverse complement strand
GGAAGCTGCGGGATTTATCCCGCAGAGGTGAATTTAAATAGTTGAACGCCATTACGGGGCGGTGTGGAGAGAATTCTGAAATGGCTTCTAGCATACCGGTCAGACCACTGATTGACCCCTTCCAGCGCTCGATCAGCTACCTGCGGGTGTCCGTCACCGACCGCTGCAACCTGCGCTGCGTCTACTGCATGCCCGAGCAGGGCGTCCCGTTCGTGCCGCACCAGGAGATCCTCACCCTAGAGGAGATCGCCCGCATCATCCGGGTGGCGGCGGGCATGGGCCTGCGCCGGGTGCGCCTCACTGGCGGCGAGCCTCTGGTGCGCAAGGGCATCGTCAACCTGGTGCGCTGGATCGGCCAGACGCCCGGCATCGAGGACATCTCTCTCACCACCAACGCTATGCTCCTCCCCTCCTGCGCCCACGAGTTGGCCACCGCCGGCCTGAGGCGCGTCAACGTGAGCCTGGATACCCTCCGCCCCGAGCGCTTCCGCCAGATCACCCGCCGTGGCGACCTTCCGGCCGTCATGGCGGGCATCGCCGCCGCCCGCGCCGCCGGCCTGTCGCCTGTAAAGCTGAACGTGGTCGTCATGCGGCAGGTCAACGATGACGAGATCGTGGAGATCGCTCGCACCACCCAGGGGGAGGACTGGCAGGTTCGCTTCATCGAGCTCATGCCCTTCATGGAGGAGCAGGAGACTTGCATCAGGGACACCTCCCTGGTGCCGGGCTTCGTGCCCAGTCAGGAAGTGAAGCGGCAGATCGAGGGGGCGCTGGGCCCTCTGGAGCCGGCGGAGACGAACACCGGCGGCGGCCCCGCCAGGTACTATCGCCTGCCCGGTGCGCGGGGCCTCATCGGCTTCATCAGCCCCCTGAGCGAGGCGCAGTTCTGCGCCACCTGCAACCGCATGCGCCTCACCGCCGACGGCAAGATCCGCCCCTGCCTGCTCACCGACCAGGAGGTGGACATGAAGCAGACGCTGCGCCAGGGCGGCAGCGACGACGACCTGCGCCAGCGCATCCTTGCAGCGCTGGACAGCAAGCCCGACGCTCATCACCTGGGGGACGGCAACCGCCCCCGCCAGCGCAGGATGGCCCAGATCGGGGGTTGAGTGCACGCGACGCAAGAGCTGCCCCCGCCTCAGCCGAAGGCTGATCCGCCTCCGGCGGAGGCGCAGGATGGCCCAGATCGGGGGGTAGCCGCCTGCTGGTGTCCCCACAAGGAATGAAGGTGCTTTAGTCATGGCTCGCAGGCTCAGCCATCTGGACGAATCGGGGCGACCTCGCATGGTGGACATAACCGCCAAGGCCGATACCGTCCGCCAGGCGATAGCCAAGGGCAGCATCCGCATGAAGCCCCAGACGCTGGCCCTCATCCAGGCCGGGCAGGTGGCCAAGGGCGACATCCTCTCGGTCGCCCAGGTGGCGGGCGTGATGGCCGCCAAGAAGACGCACGAGCTCATCCCCCTGTGCCATCCCCTGCTGCTCACCGACATCGATGTCCAGCTCGAGCCGGACGAGAAGGAGAGCGCCCTGCACATCACCGCCAGCGTGCGCACCACCGGCAAGACGGGGGTGGAGATGGAGGCCCTGACGGCGGTGGCGGTGGCCGCCCTCACCGTCTACGACATGTGCAAAGCCGTGGACAGGGGGATGCGCATCGAGGGGGTGCGCCTGGCGCGCAAGTCGGGCGGCAAGAGCGGGGAGATCGTGCTGGAGTAGGCGGCACGCTCCCTCTAGCTCTCCTTCGCTTCCCGCTGCTCCATCAGTATCTCCACCACCCGCGTGAGGGCATTGTAGGCGTAGACCAGGTAGTCGCGCGGGTGGAGGTTGTCCAGCCTCCTGAGCTCCTCCTTGCGCATGGAGACAGCATCGGCTGGCTCGTCAGGGAAGGCCGGAAGCTCCACCCCCATCACCAGCTCGTACAGCTCGCCATCGGGGCAGACCACCACACAGCCACGCTCGCCCTGGGCGGCGGCAGCGGGCTCGGCCTCGATGGCGTTGGTGAAGAAGGCGCCGGGGAAGGGCGGGAAGGGGTCGAGATGGCTCACCGCCTCCCGCAGCAGCTCCCGCAGGCGTAGGGCTGCTCCCTCGACCAGGGCATCGGCCTGGGCTTTTTGGGCCAGGGGGTCGAAATCTTCCGCGGTCATTGGCTCACCAGGTAGGCTTCCGTAGCTGGTTCATGATTGATGCGTCCTGGGATCTGGGGTTCACACATAACCTCGGCCTGATGGTCATTGACTAAATGTACGACAGCCTTCGTTGCCCTTTCCGGGCAGACCTAAAGGTCTGCAGCTACGAAATGGAGGGCGGCGAGGCTCGTAGCTGCAGGGCTTCAGCCCTGCCTTTTGGCGAGTTATCCTGTTCATGACCTCCAGCCTGGGGTCGAGAATAAGGCCCCCAACGGCGAACCGGCCTCAGGCTTCCCCCACAGTTTACCTTTTTCGACAGATGTGATAGAATCTTGTTTGCAAACGGTTTAATCTGGACGGCCCGGCCTGGAATCAATATAGCATCTCACTTGCCCCGAGCAAAGCATAGGCGTCATGCAGACGACTCGCCAGCAGATTCTGGACTACTTGCAGCGGCATGGCCGGGCTACCGTCAAGGAGCTGGGGCAGCTTCTGCACCTCACCTCCACCGGCATCCGCCAGCATCTCACCGTCCTGGAGCGCGACGGCCTGGTGGTGGCGCGCGAGGAGCGCGGCCGGGTGGGGCGCCCCACCCTGGTCTATACCCTCACCGAGAAGGCCGAGACCCTCTTCCCCAGGAGCTACGATGACCTGGCCTCCGCCCTCCTGGAGGAGATCAGGGCCAGCGAGGGGAGCGAGCGCCTCTATCAGCTCCTCCACCGCGTGGCCCAGCGGATGGCTGAGTCCTTCTGGGAACGGGTGCAGGGCAAGAGCCTGGCCCAACGGGTGCAGGAGACGGCGCTCATCCTGCAAGAGCAGGGCTGCCTGGTGGACTGGGAGCAGCGGGACGGCGAGTTCCTCCTGCACGAGTTCACCTGTCCCTTCTCCAAGGTAGCCAAGCAGGACAGCTCGGTCTGCACCCTTCACCTCGAGCTCGTCCGTCTGCTCACCGCCGCTGATACCCGCCTGGTGCGGAGCCTGCTGCGCGGCGAGCGGGCCTGCACCTACCGCATTCGTCCTCTCACTGATGAAAGCAGCCCTTAGCTCTCAGGCGGGCGGTTCCCAGAGACGCTGTCCCAGCCGATGACTATTCCCCCGTGGCACTATGCAGCGGCCGAGAGTAACCGCCGCATGTTCTCCCGCATCGCCCATCGATATGACCTGCTGAACAGGGTCATGACCTTCGGCCTTGATGGCGCCTGGCGTCAGGCAGCGGCTGCCCTGGCCGCTCCCACGGGCTGTCGTCTGGCTCTAGATATGGCCACCGGCACCGGTGAGCTGGCCTTCGCCTTGGCAAGCCGCGCTGAGCAGGTGGTAGCTGTGGACATCTCTCCCCAGATGTTGGCCATCGCCCGGGCCAAGGCCAGGGGGAGGCCAGGGGCAGGCCGCATTCAGTTTCTCCTGGCCGACGGCCTCCGACTGCCCTTCGCCGCCGACACCTTCGACTGCATCGCTACGGGCTTCGCCCTGCGCAATGTCGTCGACTTAGGGGTGGCCTTAGCCGAAATGCACCGCGTGGTGCGGCCTGGCGGGCGGGTGGTCTGCCTGGAATTGACCCGCTCTCCCTCTCGGTTGTTGGCGAGTCTTCACGCCTTGTGCCTAGCCGGGCCCATACCGGCGTTGGGCCGCTGGCTGGCTGGCGACGCGGACGCGTACAGGTTCTTGTCAACATCCCTGAGCCGGTTTCCTGATGCCCAGCAGTTGGCCAAGACAATGCGAGACAGAGGCTTTCGCCGCGTGGGGTATCGTCTCGATTGTCTGGGGCCTATCGCCCTCCACGTAGCGATCAAGTAGGCCCACGAGCTGAGGCTCACGATCGGCCAGCGGGTGCTATAATCCTTGAGCGGGAAAATGATTGCCGAGATCTGGGTCGGTCAGTTCTGCATCGTTGGCGGCGAGGCCCGCGAGCAGGGCCCCTGGCTGGGCCTGTTCCCCGCTCGCGGCGGCGCCCTCGCTGCCGACCTCTACGTCCTGGTGGAGCCCTCCCTGCCGGGCAGCGAGGACTTCTGTCAACCCCTGGTGGCGGTCATCGGCCGCCTCTTCCGCCAGCAGAGGCTATCGGTCACCGGCGCTCTCCTGGCCTCCCTGCGGGCGGCTCACAATCACCTGCGCGAGTGGAACGATAGGAGCCTGCGGGAGCACCGGGTGGGCGCTGGCGCCACCTGTCTTGCGCTGCACGGGGCCGAGGCCTACCTGGCCCAGGCGGGGCCGGCCCTGGCCTACTGCCGCCATCAAGGCCAGCTACGGTCACTATCCCCTCAGGAAGCGACAGCGGTCGAGTCCATCGGCATCGCCGCCGAGTTCTACCCCACCTTCAGCCGCTGCCCGGTGGCCGCGGGCGATGCCCTTCTCCTGGCAACCAGCTCCCTGCCCTCCATTGCCGACGACCAGGTCGTGAGCAGCATCCTCGCCCTCCAGGCGCAGGACATCCTCCCCGAGATCTACTCCCTGGTGCGCCACCTGCCCAGCTTCGCTGCCCTCCTGGTCGCCTTTCTGCCCATCGAACCATGAAGGT
>JALHUG010000189.1 GCA_022866185.1 Dehalococcoidia bacterium | reverse complement strand
CATCGAGGAGAAGATCGCCTTCGCCCGCCAGTTCTACAACCGCAACGCCTCCGACTACAACACCCGCATCCAGACGTTCCCCAACGCAATAATAGCCGGCATGTTCGGCTTCCAGCCCTTCGAGTTCTTCGAGGCGGAAGAGGAGGCGCGGGAGGTTCCGGAGGTCAGCTTCGCACCGCCGCCGGCGCCCGCCGCGCCGCCGCCGCCCGCTGAGCCGCCGCCTAGCCCGCCCGCGCCGCCTCAAGCGTAGAGGGCTGCTACGTTGGCTGATACCGAACGGCCCATCCTCCTCTACGACCGCATCGACCGCAACCGCAGGAACACATTCCTGCTGCTGTTCCTCTTCGTGGCGCTGCTGGCAGGCGCATCGATTGCCATGGGGATCGTCTTGGGGCTGCCGTACCCCTTCGCCCCCCTGCTCATCATCCCCTTCCTGATCATCGCCCTGGTAAGCTACTACGCCTCATCGTCGATGGCGCTGGCCATCTCCCAGGCACACGAGGTGACGAAGGAAGAAGAGCCGGAGCTGTACCGCACGGTGGAGAACCTGTGCATCGGCGCTGGCCTGCCGATGCCTAAGGTGTACGTCATCGAGGACGGCTCCCCCAACGCCTTCGCCACCGGCCGCGACCCCGATCATGCGGCCATCGCCGTCACCCGCGGCCTCCTCCAGAAGCTTGACAAACTGGAGCTGGAGGGGGTCATCGCCCATGAGCTCTCCCACATCGGCAACTACGACACGCGGGTGATGACCGTCGTCGTGGTTCTGGTCGGCCTGGCGGCGCTGATGGCTGACTTTGCCCTGCGCCTCACCTTCTTCGGTGCTGGACGCCGCTCCGGCAATCGGGACCGTGGTGGCGGCGCCGCGGTGCTGATCATTTACGCCGTCGCCCTGCTAGCAGTCATCCTCACCCCTATCGTCGCCCAGCTCATTCGCTTCGCCATCTCCCGCCAGCGGGAGTTCCTAGCCGACGCCTCCGGGGCGCTGCTTACCCGCTATCCGGAGGGCCTAGCCCGCGCTCTGGAGAAGATATCCGCCGACCCGGACCCGCTGGAGGTGGCCAACAAGGCGACCGCCCACCTCTACATTAACAACCCCCTCCGCGAGCACCAGAGCTTCCTCAACAACCTGTTCTCCACGCACCCGCCTGTGGAGGAGCGCATCCGGCTGTTGCGGGCCATGGCGTGAGGAGATTCCCCTCAGCGGCCGATTCTGGGGTTTGACAATTTTCCCGCGGCGGTGTATCATAGATGGGCATTTGAAACCGATCCCCAGACACTGGTGGTGGGGCCGCGAGGTAGCTGCATAGCTCCGAGCAAACGCCTGGGCTGCCAGCCGTTCCTTGTGGGACTCGCCCCCAGACACGAAGGAGGAGAAGGAGCACCAGCTAACACGGCAAAACCGGAGCAGGATGGCTCCGCCAGCCGGCGAGGATGGTGCTGTTAAGAGAAGAATAGCAAGTGATTAGGGCTGAATTCCCGAGAGGGGAACGGGGGACCCAACCCGTGGGGTGAATCCTGCGGTTAGCAGGTAGGGTAGCAGCTCTTTCAACCCGAACCCGTCAGCTAACCCCGTAAGCCACTGAAAGAGGCATAGTGCCGACACTGAATGCGCCCGAGGCTATGCCTCGGGCGTACTATCTGTGTCTCTTCCGCCTCTGCGGAAGGCGGCAAGCGAGAGGGTTCGAAAAGGTCTGCGGCGGGCAGAGCGTAACGACTGAGAGTGGTGAGCGTCGTTATAGATGCCACGACAGTAACGGCGTAGCAGAGGAGGTGTCGATGCCTGCTAGGGTGCGGCAAGAGATCCGCCGCCGTAGTGACCCCGCCGCTTTTCAGGGGAAGTTGGGAGAGACGGTGATCCTGAGAGATAACGAGGTCGTCGCCGTTCTCCCTGAAGGTGACCCGTTGCGATACGCATTGCAGTTCCCGATCGATGAGCTGTGGTCGATGCGGGACAATTTGACCTCTGTGCTGGAGAGGCAGCCCAGGACGAAGAAAGTCCTCGAGGCCTTCATCCAACACAAGGAGGAGCAACCAGGGAGCGATAACACCGCTGCCCAGGCCGGTTCAAGAAAGTGCGTTCAACGGGAGGTAGACCATCGTCATGCGCAGCCCCTACTCCAATAACCCCAAGAACCTGGGCGAGCTTGGCCAGCAAGTGCTCGCAGACAAGCGCCTCATCCTGGTCAGCAATAGAGGGCCCATAGAGTATCGCGCCGGTGGGGGCGATGACCATGAGAGCCAGGCCTGCTACGGAAGCGGCGGCGTAGCCGTCGCCCTGTCCGCGGCTGCTCGCTACGCCCCCGTGACCTGGGTGGCCAGCGCGATGACCGACGCTGACCGCCAAGTGGCCCAAAGGTCCGAAGACAACATCATTGGCGGGGACTCCGAAGAACATCCTTGGCGGGTGCGCTTTGTCGTCGTGCCCGACGGCGTCTACGAGCGATACTACAACCTGGTGAGCAATCCAGTGCTGTGGTTCTTGCAGCACTCTCTCTGGAAACGGCTCGAACGGCCCAGCCTGTGGCACGACATACAAGAAGCCTGGGAGCAAGGCTATGTGCCGGTGAATCGACGCTTCGCCGAGGCAGTGCTAGCCGAACTGCAGATGGCCGACACCGCCCCCTGCGTCATGTTTCACGACTACCATCTCTATCTGGCGCCCCTGTATGTCCGAGCTCAAGCGCCGGAGGCGATCCTGACCCACTTCATTCACATCCCCTGGCCTCCGCCTGAGACCTGGCAGCAACTGCCCTGGGACGTCACTGAAGACATTTGCCGCGGCCTGCTGGCCAATGACGTGGTCGGCTTTCAGACAGCGGATTCAGCCCACAACTTCCTCGCCACCTGCGAGAGATTCGTCGCGGGGGCAGAGGTTAGGTTCGACCCCGACGAAGCCAGCATCCGGTTGAGCGGCCACCTGACGAAGGTGCGTCACCATCCCATCTCGGTGGATGTCGCCGAGCTGGGGCGAAGAATGGCGTCGCCAGAGGTTGAGGCCTACAGGCACAAGCTCGCACCCCTCCGCGGGAGATACACCATCGTGCGGGTGGACCGGGTGGACCCCAGCAAGAACATCGTGGCTGGCTTCAAGGCTTTCGACTTGCTGCTGCAGCGGCATCCGGAGCTAATAGGCCAAGTGAAGTTCCTGGCCCTGCTGGTTCCCTCTCGCACAGGCATCCCTGAATACCGCCGCTATACAGAGGAAGTCTTGACGGCCATACGCGACATCAACTCCCGCTATCAACGGGCGGGCTGGCGGCCTATCGAGCTGCTCTATGAGAATAGCTATCCTCAGGCCCTGGCCGCGATGAGCCTCTATGATGTCCTTTTGGTCAACTCCCTGGCCGACGGCATGAACCTTGTCTCCAAAGAGGGGCCCATCGTCAACGAGCGCGACGGCGTCCTGGTCCTGTCCCGCGCTGCCGGTTCGCACGCTGAGCTGGGCGAGCACGCCCTGTCAGTCGATCCCACTGATATCGAGGGCACGGCTGAGGCACTAGCCTCTGCCCTGTCCATGCCCGAGGCGGAGAGACGAGCCCGCGCGAGCCGTCTCAGGCAGACGATTGGGCGGAACGACCTGGCCGTCTGGCTGGGCAATCAGCTCGAGGACGTGCGGTCCGTCGCTTTGGAGCGGGGCGTGCGCTCCACAGCCAGCGTTGCCAGATAGACACGTGCTCCGTTCCCGCCACTGTGTCTAGGATCTGGCGACGCATCCTTCGTCCTGCTCAGAGCAAGCCTTGCCATTTCGCCCAGATCGACGCTGAGATTCTTCGCTCCGCTCAGAATGACTGCAGGCCATTTTGTCACCCTGAGCGAAGCGAAGGGTCTCACTCCAGATGGCACAACGCCCGCGTGTCGCCGCAGCTCGGTGATAGGACACCCTGGGCTATCTATTCAACGAATACGCGGAGCTCTTCCCCCAGGGCAACGAAGTGGCTGATCCAAGCCTGAGCTGTCTTATCGCCTTTCGCGGCCCGCCCTTTCAACTTGGGATAGAGCGTCTTCAGTAGCCCGTAGTGGACGTTCTGGGCTTTCAACAGGTTTATCTCGAAGGGCAGAGAGCGGGCCAGGCCCGTCACCGTCTCGAGCCTCTGGACAGAGGCGAGTTCGCTGGGCTGGGCGCGGAATTGGTCGGCCAGCCTCTCGATGGTCTGCGCCAGGGCATAGCCGAGGCCGGCTGTGTCCAACTCGACACGCCAAGCTGCCACGGCTTCCAGATGGGCCCGCACCTCATCCAGATCCGGCTCCTCTTCTTCGAAAGCCCGACGCAGGTCGAGGTTGAGGACAAACTCGGCGGCTGCATGGAAGGCCTTGGGTAGGGGAACCCCAATCTCGACAAGGAAGCGCATCAGCAGGGCGTGGTGCTCGTAGAGCTGGCGGTACACACCCTCCGCCTCAGCCAGAGTCGACTCCAGAATCCGGTGCATGACCCTCCGCTGCTCATCTCGGAACAGCGACCTCAAGGAGTAGGTGAGCTCCAGGAAGTGCTTGTCAAGCAGCCGGATGACCGCGGGAAGGTCGCCTTTTGAGAAGGCATCGGTTACCTGTCCAACCATCAGCCCATAGGCCTTCTCGCTGCGGAACGGCCGCACACCACCGCTTAGGTTGTGGTCGCCGAAGTGAAGAACCCCGAAGCTCAGGAGCGCCGATTCCCTCGTTATCTCCGAGGTGACCCGCACGCGTCCCACGGCCAGCTTCGTCGTGCCGGTCTCCGCCATCTCATAATCGTCGCGGTCGACGTCGTAACAGTAGACCTTCGCCCTCTCGCTATAGGGTTCAAAAAGAGCGGTTACGGCGTAGTGGGCGGCTACCTGGCAAAGGTCTACCTTGGCCGGCCTCACGTGCTTCTCGTAGATGCGGCGGCCGTCCCTGTGCTCCCGCATGTTGCTCTTGGCCCGCTTGAGCAGCTCCAGGAAGCGAGGCTCCAGTATCTCGCCGAAAAGCTCCTCTGCCAGTTGGACAGCGCGTCCGGCGTACTGGAGCACCTGGATGGTCTCTATGCCCGCCAGGTCATCGAAGAACCAGCCGCAGCTCGTGTACATGCGCATCGCTTGGCGCTGAAGCTCCAGGAGCTTAAGGGCCGTAACCTTCTCATCCTCACTCAAGGCGCGCACAGCGTGTCGCCTCAAGAACCGCTCGACGTTCTCCCGCGATCGGTCGAGCATGACGTCGATGTAGTCGTTCCTCGCCTCCCAGGGGTCTTTCAGGAGCTGGCGTGCATGCTCCTCGTACCGTGGGGCCAGCGCGTCGCGAAGCCAGTCCAGAGCCTGCCGCAGCGGAGCACGCCAGGCCTGGTTCCATCCCGGGTGTCCCCCGGTGTTGCAGCCGCAGTCGCTACGCCACCGCTCTACCCCGTGAGCGCAGGCCCAGGATGTGTTCTCGATAATCTCCACCAGATCAGCGGGAGGATGCCTCTCCAGGTATTCCCCGGAGTTTGTCAGGCAGGCCAGGGTGTTGGACTGGATGTAGTGGAGAGCGTACGCCAGCGCCATGTCGCCGTAGCGGTGGTGATGACCGTAGGTCTCGCCGTCGGTCGCTATGTGGATGAGCTGCGGCCGCCTCTCCGTCTCGGAGAGTGCCCCCAACAGCCGTTCGGCGAAGCCTTCGCCACGCGCGAGCAGGCCCTCGAAGGCGACAGCCCGGGAGACGGGGCCATCGTAGAAGAACAGGTTGATCTGCCGGCCCGACGCAAGGTCCAGCGTGTAGGCCCGCGTGAGGTGAACCCGCCCGCCGCTGACGTCAGACCACGTGCGGCTGCCCACTCTGTGAACCCGACTGGCCTGATGGGGGGCGAGGATGGTGAACTGAATGCCTAGCTCGGCTAGGATATCCAGGGCCTCCAGGTCAACGGCGGCTTCAGGGAGCCACATCCCCTCCGGCTTGCGACCAAAGCGGTGCTCGAAATCACGTATCCCCCAGAGCACCTGCGTGTATTTGTCACGCCTGTTGGCCAGAGGCAGGATCATGTGATTGTACGCCTGGGCCAGGGCCGAGCCGTGGCCCGAAAAGGTTTGCTGGCTCTCCTGGTCGGCCGCAAGGATCGCCTTGTATACGTCGGGCGCGTTCTCTTCCAGCCACGGCAGAAGCGTTGGGCCGAAGTTGAAGCTGATCTTTGCGTAGTTGTTTACGATCTGGACGATCCGACCGTTGGCATCGAGAAT
>JALHUG010000025.1 GCA_022866185.1 Dehalococcoidia bacterium | reverse complement strand
CGAGCAAATGGCCTGGTTGCATGAAATCGAGGCCCTTCCGGCCAACCTAGTCGAGTCCGAGACAGGCCTTGCGCTATTCTGGAGCGACGACCGCAAGTACGTGCTCCTGCCGCCTTTCCCCGTAGACCTGAACCAGCTCCTGCCAGCCTGGGATACCTCCTATCTAAAAGCGCTGCTGGATAAGAAATACCTCCTGGGGGTCGTGCTTCTGAGGCTGGGAGGATACTCGGTCGGCGTGTTCGAGGGCGACCAGCTTCTCACGTCCAAGACGGGCACCCGGTTCGTGAAGGCCAGGCACAAGGCCGGCGGTCGGTCCCAGAAGCGCTTCGCCCGACGAAGGGAAGAGCAGGCTCGATGGCTATTCGACAAGGCCTGCTCGGTGGTGGCAACGCAGTTTGCCTCCTACGAAGAGCGACTCGACTACGTCTTCCTGGGCGGCGACAAGCTAACCCTGCACTCCTTCCTCAAGCGGTGCGAATACCTGCAAAGGCTTGGCGGCAAGACCCTGGCCCGAGTTCTGCCCGTGGGCAAGCCCCGGTACGAGGCCCTGTGCAGCATGCCCACGCAGATCTGGAAGACGCGCGTGTTCGTGGTGCGGTGAGAAGCGACTCCTGACCTTTAACGCGCACTTGGAGGGGGCTGCGGGCGGGGGTGCCGGCGAGAGGCAGGAGATCACCCCTTCGTCGCGTACACTACGTCGCCCACAACGACGCGTTTGGGGTCAGGGCGACCACTCGCACCTAGCGACCCGTCAGGCCGCAGATATCGGTGCACGAGGGCAACCGGCTGCCGCTGCTCACTCCAGTAAATGAGTATCTGGCTCCGGGTGCAGTGGGGCTCGTTCCGTGGCCGGGGCAAGTGGCGGTCCTTCCACAGCCCTTCTATCAGTTCGCCACGTTGCACTTGGGCCGGCAGGTCAGATGTGTTAAAATGATTACGTACGATGTCTGGTCCTACCCAGACGACATTTGAGGGCCACGGAACGGAGGACGGTGTGGACTCTTCGCTAGACATCTTCAATGTTGCACATAGCTACCTAGAAGGTCATCTCACCCTGGATGATGTCCAGGAGTGGTTAGTACCCCATCTCGGCATCTTTCTGATCGACCCCCGTTCTACGCCATCGGAACTCGCTGGGTTGTTCGAGCTAGGCTTTGCGGATGTCGCTGCGGGTGAAGCTGACGAGAAGGAGTTGCAGAGGTTGATCGGTGAGTTCCTGCGCGAGCACCAGGCCATAGAATTGGGCAGCGCCGTGCATACCGCTTCAACCAACCGCCTGGCAATGATCGCGTGTTTCGTCGGCACCCCACAGACGACGTTCAAAGCGCTCGAGCCGTTGCGCGTTGGTGGATGACTCTAAAAGACATCCGGGTCATCAGAACCTCGTCAACGAAGACGTCGAACCAGTAGAGGCCTTCTTCCTCCAGCGCCATTGTGACCGGCCCGTAGATGCCCTGACCTCTGTCTTCGCCTTCGAGGAACGCTGTGAGCGTAAGCAAGGGTTGGGCATCGCGTATCCCGGACGGTCGCTCCCTGACGACCTTTATTTCGTGACTTCCGCGGGCGCTGCCCGACTTCATGGCAATGGCTATGAAGGCGGTATAGGTGGCTACGGGCACCTGGGTAGTGGGTCCCGTTGTTGTCGTGATCAGCCTATCCACTTGACGTATGAAGGACAGGACGCCATCGGCCTCGCTAAGAACCTTTTCGCAGAAGAAAGCCATCTGGAGATACGGCCCGCCAGGAGGGGCAGCTACTGGCTTTGGTTCAGAAGGCTTTTTCCCCGCTGCTTGAGGCGCACGGGGCCGGGTAGGCCTCGGCTTCGCTTTCTTGGCCATGTCGTCCTTCCTCCATGAACTGCTCGCGCTGCCAATCCGACAGCTCGATCCTACTCGCAGCCGCGAGGTTTAGCAAGGGGTGAAAGCGGGCGGCGTGCCAGAGGACGCCTAGGCTCCTACCCGCCGAGCCCTGCGAACGCCGCCTCCGCCGCCTGCACGGTGCGCTCGATGTCCTGCTCGCTGTGGGCCAGCGAGAGGAAGCCCGCCTCGAACTGCGAGGGCGCCAGATAGACGCCGCTCGCCAGCATCGCTCGGAAGAAGCGGGCGTACCTGTCGGTGTCAGACCGCTTGGCCGAGGCGTAGTCCACAACCCGCTCGGTGCTGAAGAAGGTGCAGAACATGGAGCCGACGCGCGTCTGAAAGATGGGCACCCTGGCCGCCTCGGCCGCCGTGCGCAGGCCATCCGCCAGCCGCGCCGAGCTCTCCTCCAGGCGCTCGTAGGCCCCGGGCTGCGCGAGCACCTTGAGGGTCTCGATGCCAGCGGTCATGCACAGGGGGTTGCCGGAGAGGGTGCCTGCCTGATACACGGGGCCCAGGGGTGCCACCATCGCCATGATCTCGCTGCGGCCGCCGTAGGCGCCGACCGGCAGGCCGCCGCCGATGACCTTGCCCAGGCAGGTCAGGTCGGGCGTTACGCCGTACAGGGCTTGGGCGCCGCCGTAGGCCACCCGAAAGCCGGTGATCACCTCGTCGAAGACGAGCAGCGTCCCCTCCGCCTTGGTCACCGCTCGCAGGCCCGCCAGGAAGCCGGGCTCGGGGGGTATCACCCCCATGTTCCCGGCCACCGGCTCGACGATCACGGCGGCGATCTGAGCGCGATTCTCGCCGAACAGCCTGTCGACGGCCTCTAGGTCATTGTAGGGGGCGACCAGCGTGTCCTGGGCGGTGCCCTGGGGCACGCCGGCGCTGTCGGGAAGGCCGAGGGTGGTCAGCCCCGAGCCCGCCCGCACCAGGAGGAAGTCGGCATGCCCGTGGTAGCAGCCCTCGAACTTGATGACCTTGCTCCTGCCTGTGTAGGCGCGGGCCAGGCGCAGGGCGCTCATCGTGGCCTCGGTGCCCGAGTTGACGAAGCGCACCATCTCTACGGAGGGCACTGCCTCTACCACCCGTTTGGCCAGCTCGGTCTCCAGGGCGGTAGGTGCGCCGTAGCTGATCCCTCGCTCCGCGGCCTCCTTCAGGGCGCTCACCACCTGTGGGTGGGCGTGCCCCAGGATCAGGGGCCCCCAGGAGAGCACGTAGTCGATGTAGCGGCGGCCGTCCACGTCGTAGATGTAGGGGCCCTCGCCTCTGGCGATGAACAGTGGCTCCCCTCCGACGGCGCTGAACGCTCTCACCGGGCTGTTGACGCCGCCCGGCATGTACCGTTGGGCCTCGCTGTAGAGACCGTGCGACTTGCTTGTCATAACCTCCTGGGTCGAGACGAAGTACTTGACTCGCTCCTTCTTGTATTCCTTGGTGCTGAACAGGATGACGTAGTCGCTGACACCCGTCGCCTGGGAGATGTTGTCAGCGATGGCCCGGCAGTCCTCCCTACTCTTGGCGTGGATCAGCATGAAGAGACTGTAGGGCCAGTCAGGGTAGCTGGGACGCTGGTAGCAGTGGCTGACCTGGGGCAGCGCTGCGGCAACCGCCGCCACCTTCTCGATGCTGTCCTCCGGCACCCGCCAGACGATCATGCCGTTGGCGACATAACCTGCCTGGCGCTGGCTCAGGACGGCGGCGAACCGACGCAGCCAGCCCGCAGCCTTGGCCTGTTGCAGCCAGGCGATGACCTCGTCCTGGCTCACCGCCAGGCGCTCGGCCACACGCGCGAAGGGCTGGGGGACGATCTCGATATCCTCCTGCAACTCGCGGATGAAGGCCCTATCGCGCGCGTTGGGGATGGCGGCCGGGGTGGGGCGACCCCCTTGAGGGCTGTCGATGGGCGAAATGTCGCCGGCGCCCTCCATAGCCAGGTGCACGCCGATCTTGAAGACCCGCAGCGCCGGAAACAGACGATAGGGGTGGCCGCCTGCCTCGTCAACCAGCGCCTGCACAGAGGCCTCCAGGTCCTCGTCGGGGGGCACGGCCAGCGTGAACCACAGGTTCCAGGCGTGGTTGCGCTGGTAGTTGTGGCTGACCCCTGGATGGCGGCTGATCGCCGCCGCCGTCCGGTCGACCTCGTCCTGGGGGACCTGCATGGCCACCAGGGTGCTCTTGTAGCCCAAGGCTGTCGTGTCGAAGATGGCGCTGATCTGGCGGATGAGCCGCCCCTCCTCGGCGCCTTTGAGGCGTCGCACGCGGGCCAGCACCTCTTCCTCCGAGAGCGCGATCCTCTCCCCGATCGCTGCGAAGGGTCGTGCGTTCAGGGGGAAGTCCCGCTGCAGGAGGTCGAGCAGGCGGCGATCGACGGCGTCTAGCACGGCCCCGCTGATTCCTCCTGCACCGGCACCGGCCATCTGGCCGCCTCCGCTGCTGCCGGCGTCCCCGGCGCAACGCCGATCTCCTCGTCCGTCAGGTAGCAGGCGGGGTCAGGAGCCAGGAAATCGCCGAAGTAGCGCTCGGCCCGCACCCGCAGGTTGCCGTTGCAGACGTCTAGCCATCTGCAGACCCGACAGCGCCCCTTGAGATGGGGCTTGCGATCCTTCAGCACCCTCATGACCGGATCGCTGGTATCGCTCCAGATCTCGGCGAACGGCCGCTGGCGAACGTCCCCCAGGGAGCGGTGCCAGGAGAACTGGTCGACGTGCAGGTGCCCCAGCGGATCGACGCTGGCGACGGCGATCCCCGACTGGTTCCCGCCATTCCAGCGCAGCATCTGATAGACCTCCTCTGCCCGCTGGGGTTGCTCCTTCTGCACTCGCAGGTAGAGGTAGGCGTTGTCGGCGTGGTTGTCCACAGTGAGGATGTCCTTCTCGATGCCCCGCGCCTGCAGCTCCTGCAAGCGCTGGAAGATGTAGTTCACCGCCGCCCGCGTCTGGCGGGGCCCCAGGTCGAAGCGGCGCATCTTGTCGCCTCGGCCGGCGTAGGCCAGGTGATAGACGCAGAGGCGGGGGATTCTCTCTTCTTCCGCCAGGTCGAATACGGCTGGCAGCTCATCGACGTTCATTGCATGGACGGTGAAGCGCAGCCCGACGGGGATGCCAGCATCGCGGCAGCGGCGGATGCCCTGCAGCGCCTCCTCGAAGGCCCCCTGCTTGCCCCGGATCCTGTCGTGCACTGCTTCCACGCCGTCCAGGCTGACCCCCACGTAGGAGAAACCCGCCCCCTTGATCCGCCTTGCCACCTCGGGGGTGATGAGGGTGCCGTTGGTGGAGAGGACGCAGCGAATGCCCTTGCCCGCGGCGTAGGCCGCCAGCTCGAACAGGTCCTCCCGCAGGAGGGGCTCGCCGCCGGAGAAGAGGAGGACGGGCACCGCGAAGTCGGCCAGGTCGTCGATCAGCCGCCTGCCCTCGGCCGTGGTCATCTCCCCCGGCTGCGGCTTGTCCGTGGCGTCGGCGTAGCAGTGGGCGCAGCGGAGGTTGCAGCGGCGGGTCAGGTTCCAGACCACGATGGGCTTCTTGTCGAGCGAGTAGTGAAGCAGGTGCGACGGCCCCTCGGAGGTGAGGCGGCCGTAGCGCAGGGGGTCGCCGGGTGTGACCGGGCCGTTCAGCAGACGGGAGACGCTGAGCATCAGCCGCTCTCCTTCAGGCGGGCCGGTTGTGGCAGAGGCGGCTCGTAGATGCAGAACGGCTCCTCGTCCAGATAGTTGCCGGTCATGCCGTACGCTCTCGCCCGACAGCCGCCGCAGATGCGCTTGAACTCGCAGCGGCCGCACTTACCCTGGAGACGCTCGGGCTCTCGCAAGGCGCTGAAGACCTTCGACCTCTCCCAGATCTCCTGGAGGGGCTGCGCCCGCACGTTCCCCGCCGGCAGCGGCAGGTAGCCGCAGGGGAAGACCTCGCCCTTGTGGGAGATGAAGCAGACGCCGGTTCCAGCCAGGCATCCCTTGGTCATGCTGTGAAGGTCGCTGGCGGCGGCGGTCCCAGCGAGTCGCTGTCGCTTCTCCGCTGCCGTCCGCTGGCGGACGATGCGGAAGTAGTGGGGGGCGCAGGTGGCCTTCAGCTCCAGCAGCCCTTCCTGATCCCGATCGTAGAACCAGTTGAGCACCTCCTCGTACTGGCGGGGGGAGATCATCTGCTCGTCAGCGATCTCCACGCCGCAGCCGACGGGCACTAGGAGGAAGATGTGGAGGGCGTCGGCTCCCAGGGAGAGGGCCAGGCTCATGATCTGCGGCAGCTCATCGATGTTGTGGCGGGCCACGGTGGTATTGACCTGCACGCTCATCCCCTGCCTGCGCAGGTGATCGATCCCTTCCAGGGCCTGAGCAAAGGAGCCAGGGAGCGCACGAAAGGGGTCGTGCGTCTCTGCCGTGGCCCCGTCCAGGCTGACCGCCACCCGCCGAATGCCCGCATCCACGATGCGCTGGGCCATGTGCTCATCGATGAGGGTGCCGTTGGTCGCCAGGGCGACGCGCAGCCCCCTGGCCACGGCGTGCTCGGCAATGTCGAAGATGTCGGGCCGGATGAGGGGCTCGCCGCCGGAGAGGACGAGGATAGGATTGCAGAAGGCCACGATCTGGTCGATGAGCTGCTTCGATTCGGCGGTGCTCAGGTCCTCCGGCACCAGCCGGTCGGCCACGTCGATGCGGCGGCAGTGGATGCAGCGCAAGTTGCAGCCGGCCGTTGTCTCCCAAAAGATGAGGCGGGGCAGGAATTCCAGCGCCATCGTCCCTCTACTCACGCAGCCAGCGGGCGACATCCTTGGCGGAGTAGGTGAGGATCATGTCTGCTCCCGCGCGCTTGATGGCGGTGAGAAGCTCGAGGGTCACCCGCCTCTCGTCGATCCAGCCCCGCTGCGCTGCCGCCTTGACCATGGCGTATTCGCCGCTGACGCTGAAGGCGGCCAGGGGGTGGTCGAAGGCCTCGCGCACCTGGCGGATGATGTCCAGGTAGGCCAGGGCAGGCTTGACCATCACCATGTCCGCTCCCTCCTCGATGTCCAGGGCCACCTCCCGCAGGGCCTCGCGGGCGTTGGCTGGGTCCATCTGATAGCCCTGCCGGTCGCCGAACTGGGGGGCCGAATCCGCCGCCTCACGGAAGGGGCCGTAGAAGGCGGAGGCGTACTTGGCGGCGTAGGAGAGGATGGCCACCTCGGTGCAGCCGGCCGCATCCAGCGCCGAGCGGATGGCGGCCACCTGGCCGTCCATCATCGCGCTGGGGGCCACCACGTCGGCGCCGGCGGCGGCGTGGGACACTGCCACCCGCGCCAGGATGTCCAGCGTCTCGTCGTTGAGCACGCGGCCGTCCTCCACGATGCCGCAGTGGCCGTGGTCGGTGTACTGGCACAGGCAGACGTCGGTGATCACCACCAGCTCCGGCACCGCCTTCTTGATGGCGCGGATCGCCTCCTGGACGATGCCGTGATCGTCGAAGTTCTCGCTGCCGATGGCGTCCTTGATGGCGGGGATGCCGAACAGGATCACCCCCGGGATGCCCAGATCGGCGACCTCCTCCGCCTCGGTCGGGAGAAGGTCGAGTGACCAGTGGCAGGTTCCGGGCATGGAGTCGATCTCCTCCCTGACCCCCTGGCCGTGAACGACGAACAGGGGATAGATGAGGTCATCGGCGGAGAGGCGGGTCTCCCGCACCAGGCGGCGCAGGTTATCGAGCCGCCGCAGGCGGCGCGGGCGGTGAGGAAAAGCAGTCGCTATCTCCTCGCTCTCCCTCGCCTGCCGGCGAAGCCGTAGCCTATCGACGGTCTGCTCAGCGCTCATCGTCTCGCCCTCTTTCAGTCACGGCGGTGATAATCGCCTCCACCAGGCCGGGGATCGTGTGCTTTTTGGCCACCACGTCCACGCGGATGCCCAGCCGCGCCGCCGTCCTGGCGGTGACCGGCCCGATGCAGGCCACCAGGCAGCGCGACAAGACATCGGCTGGCGTGAGGCCTTGGAGGCTCGCCACCAGATTGCGCACCGTCGATGAGCTGGTGAAGGTGACGACATCGACCTGCCCGTCTGCCAGCAGCGCTTTCAGCTCGTCCGGTGCCGCGACGGCCAGCGTTCGGTAGGCAGCGACCTCATCGACCACTGCCCCCTTGCCTCGCAGGGCCTGCGCCAGTTGCTTCGGCGCCCGCTCGGCCCGCGGGAGAAGGATGCGTTGTCCTGAGACATCGCCGATACCGGCGGCGATCTCCTCGGTCGTGTAGACGTCGGGCAGGTAGTCGACCCGCAGGCCGTAGCCGGCGAGGACCTGGGCGGTGGCTGGGCCGATGGCGGCGATTCTCTGTCTCCCCAGGGCCTGGATATCCAGGCCCTTTTCGCTCATTCTCTCCACAAAGGCGCCCACACCATTGGCGCTGGTGAAGATCAGCCAGTCGTAGGTGGGGAGCCTGGCGATGGCCTCATCCAGCGGGGCGATATCCTTGGGCGGAGCGATCGCGCTTGCCTTGGCCCTGCAAGAGCCCGATCTGATCGATCGTCTCGTGCTCGTGAACTCGATCGGCATGGGGGCACCCGCACCCCGGGCGAGCCTCCTGCTGCTTGCCGCGCTT
>JALHUG010000188.1 GCA_022866185.1 Dehalococcoidia bacterium | reverse complement strand
TGATCGTCGACCTCGTGCGTAGCGATCTGGGGAGAGTCTGCCGAATCGGCTCGGTGAGGGTGCCCCGCATGTTTGAGTTGGAGGCCCACCCGACGGTGTTTCACCTGGTTTCCAGCGTAACGGGCGAGCTGGATCAGGGCCGAGACGCCGTCGATCTCCTGCGGGCGTCCTTCCCTGGTGGTTCTGTCACCGGTGCCCCCAAGATCCGCGCCATGGAGATCATCGACGAGCTGGAACCCCATCGTCGCGGCGCGTACTGCGGCGCCATCGGCATCCTCGACTTCGCCGGCAACATGCACCTGAACATGGCTATCCGCACCGCAGTCCTGGTCGGCGATTCCTTCTATCTCCATGTTGGTGGCGCTATTGTGGCCGACTCCGACCCTGCAGATGAGTACGAGGAGACCCTCCACAAAGGTCGGGGCCTGCTTCGAGCGTTGGGCTATGGTGAGTGACGAGCGCCTGGCCTGGGTCAACGGCCGCTTGGTGGGCGAGGCCGAGCCGTCGCTATCGCTTCTGGAGCGGGGCCTGACGTTGGGCGATGGTGTCTTCGAGACCATGCTGGCAGCCGGGCCCAACCTTTTCCGCCCGGCTGAGCATCTAGAACGGCTTGCCTGGGGGGCATCCCTCCTGGCCATCGCCTTGCCCTCGCCTGAGGACCTGCTGGCGGCGGTGCAGGATACCCTGAGCGCCAACCGCCTATCGGCAGCCGTGGTGCGGCTCACAGTGAGCCGCGGGCCGGATCCTGGCAGGGGGGTGGATGTTTCCTCTGCTCTGACCCCCACCATCATCGTGCGAGCTATGCCTTATCAGCCGAGAGCCATCCGTCGGACCGGGCTGACGGCGGTGTTCCCTTCACTTCGTCGCAACGAGAACTCGCCTCTCTCCCGCGTCAAGTCCCTGAGCTATGCCGATAGCGTTCTGGCCCGCCTGGAGGCGCGCCGTCGTGGCGCTGACGAGGCGATCCTGCTGAACACCAGGGGCGAAGTTTGCTGCGCATCCACTGCCAACCTGTTTGCGGTCAAGGGAGATACCCTCGTGACCCCTCCTGTGGAGAGCGGCGCCCTGCCTGGAGTTACGCGCCGTTGCCTCCTGGAGCTGGCCGTTGCCCGGGGCCTCACCGTTCGTCAGGCTTCCGTCCTGCCGGAGGACCTTTGGGCAGCCGACGAGGCCTTCATTACAAACACGGTCATCGGCGTTGCCGGCCTCACCTCCGTTGAGGGACGACCTATCGGTACAGGCCGGTTGGGAGAGGGGACGCGCTCGCTGGCCGCTGACTATCGGCGCCTGGTCCGCTGTTCGCTCGCGGGCTGATGCCATGTGACCTCCCTGCCCTCTCGCCGCCCCGCATAACTGGTTCATGGTTGGTGGGCTCTGGGCTTTCGGGTTCGCACGCAACCCCAGCCTGAAGGCTGGGGCATGGGGAGGCGAATCTGATGCCCCCGCCTTATGGTCATCAAGAAGATAAGACCACCCTGAGGGTTGAAACCCTCAGCTTTGGGGAAGCTGCGGGATTTATCCCGCAGAGGTGGATTTAAATAGTCGATCGCCTTAAGGCGGGGGTCGGGATCAAGCCACCAACAGCGAACCGGTTACCGCCCCGCCGTAACCTTGACACAGTTTCCAGGGTGGGCCATCATGCGGCTGAATCTCCGCCTTCTTTCCTATGTGAGAGGGAGGTACTGCTCATGCTGGCCCTGGAGGGAATCCGCGTTCTCGACCTGTCGCGCCTGGCCCCCGGACCCTACTGCTCGATGCTCCTGGCCGACCTGGGGGCCGACGTCCTGCTGGTCGAGGAGCCGGCGGGCACCGGCAGCCGCTTGGCCGGCCAGGCCGCTCGCCGCCTGCTGGAGCGCGACGTCAGCGAGCGCGCCATGGCCTTCAATGCGCTCAGCCGCAACAAGCGCAGCATCGCTCTCAACCTGAAAAACGAGGCCGCTCGCCAGGTCTTCTGCAAGCTGGCCGAGACGGCCGACGTGGTGCTGGAGGGCTTCCGCCCCGGGGTGGTGAAGCGCCTGGTGGTCGACTACGACACGCTGAGCCAGATCAACCCGCGCCTCGTCTACTGTTCCCTTTCAGGCTATGGGCAGAGCGGCCCCTACGCCAATCTGGTGGGCCACGACATCAACTACATCTCCATCGGCGGTGCTCTGGGGATGATCGGCTGGCCGGGCACGCCGCCGGCCATCCCCATGAACGTAATCGCTGACTTCGCCGGCGGCGGCCTCTACGCCGCCTTCGCCATCCTGGCGGCCATCATCGCCCGCGAGCGGACCGGCCGGGGCCAGTACGTGGACATGGCCATGACCGATGGCGTCATCTCTCTGCTTGC
Source organism: Dehalococcoidia bacterium (assembly GCA_022866185.1). Taxonomy (GTDB): domain Bacteria; phylum Chloroflexota; class Dehalococcoidia; order SM23-28-2; family SM23-28-2; genus SM23-28-2. The sequence goes on along the minus strand of JALHUG010000188.1, from coordinate 3,142 downwards.
GGGCGCCGTCAGCCAGTACTTCGCCTCTGGTGCGGCTCCTAGGCCTGGCCAAAGCCTCCTCAACGGCGCCGTCCCCTTCTACTGCGTCTACGAGACCAGGGACGGCCAGTGGCTGAGCATCGGCTGCCTGGAGCCCTGGTTCTGGGAGCCCCTCTGCCGCGCCCTGGGCCGCGAGGACTTCATTCCCTACCAGATGAACGCCGACAAGCACCCCGAGATGTTCGACTACTTCCGCCAGAAGTTCAAGACCAGGACGCGCGACGAGTGGTTCGAGTACCTGCGCCAGTTTGACATCTGCGTGGGGCCGGTCTACAGCCTGGAGGAGGTGTTCAACGACCCTCAGGTGCGGGCGCGGGATATGGTGGTGGAGCTGGAGCATCCGACGGTGGGCAAGGTGCAGCAGGTGGGGATCGGGGCTAAGCTCTCCCAGACGCCGGGATCAGTGCGCAGCTTGGCCCCTCGCCGTGGCCAGCACACGGAGGAGGTGCTTCTCGACCTGGGCTACAGCCGCCAGCAGATAGCGGAGCTACGAGCGAAAGAGGCGGCAGGCTAGAAGCGCCCGCGGCAAGGCTCCACCATGCTGGTGGAGCCTTGCGCCACCAGCATGGTGGCCGCTTTGGCCTGAGGCCTAGGTGTTGAGGGGAGTAAAGAATATTCCTGGCGCTATTCCGCCTATGTCGTAGATCTGAGCGACAGTACCTAGGAGCCCCAGAACGATCGCGAAAACAAGGAAGCCGGCCAGGTTGGCCATGATCACCTGTCGTGGCTCAGCGTCACTGCTGGCCTGAATGGCCGCGTTGCTCAGCAGGAGGGTCGCGCCTAGGCCGATCACGGCGAAGGGCACGGCCAATATGTCTATGACCATCAAGATGGTGATGACCATGGGGGCAAAGGCCAGGCCCATGGTTCGTAGCATCCGATTGAGGTCAGCTGCCGCCCCGAAGACGCGCGATAGCAGCATGGCGGCGATGTAGACCCAGGCAAGCCAAAGAGCGGCTTGGAAAATGCCGCCAAGGAGAAATGTCTTGAGGAAAGCCTCGCCGGTCTTCGAGTCTCCGGGCCCGAAGTCCCGAGTGATCCACCACAGCAACGAGCCGAGGCCTGCGGCGAAGCTGGCGACCAGCATCACCGCAAGGGCGGGCGCCGTCGCAGCAGCATCATCCTTCACGTCGTCGAAGACCGTGAGGTCGAGTCTGACCAACCGCGCCAACCAGTTTCCTATGTTCTGGAAGCCGGTGCTTTGAAGTCCCATCTTGTGCCCTCCTTACAGGAAAGCCGCTCTCGGCGAGCCTTTAGACAGGCAGTCTTCGCTCTGCCACCCCTGTTCAGACACGAGTCTCTGAATTTATAAGGCATTATCGCCCGCGTGTCTAGCGGTTTTCGGGCCTCAATTGCCCCATTTCCATCAAAATTCGCCGCTGACGAAATGGAGTGGTCATCCATAGAGACCTTTGACGTCCTGCCACAAACGGCCGTGAGACATGCATACACCGCCGAGGACGCCGCCTGTGCCGAGATTATTCGCTTTGCTCAGAATGACGCCACCCATTTCTGTCGCCCTGAGCGAAGCGAAGGTCCTCATATCGAGTGGTGTGGCGTCGCTACATTACCTAAGAGACAGTACAGGCTAGCCCAGCGGGCGCTTGGCGGGAATGCCGGGGCGGCGGGGATAGGTGGCAGGGGTGGGGGCTATCTTCTCCACTAGGACCAGCGTCAGGGGCAGGGCAGGGGAGGGGAGAGGCTCGGCCGAGGCAAGGCGTCCCCCGCAGAGTGTCAGGGCGCGGCCGGCCTCGGCCATCTCTTGGGGGGCACGGCTTCCCTTGGGGGTTGCCAGGAAGCCGCCCACTTCCAGAAAGGGCAGCGCCAGCTCGACCAGAACGGCCAGGGGAGCCACCGCCCGCGCCAACACCAGGGCGTAGCCTCCCCGATGAGCCGGCTCGTGGGCCACGGCCTCGGCTCGGCCGGTGATCACCGCCACGTCCTCCAAGCCCAGTCGGGCCAGCAGGCGTTCCAGGAAGACGGTCTTCTTGCGGGTGGCTTCCAGGATGGTCAATCGCAGGGCAGGGTGGACGATCCTCATGGGTAGGCCGGGGAAGCCAGCACCGGCGCCCAGGTCGAGGACCCTGGCCCCTTCGTCAGGCTTGAGCACTCCTGCTCGATACAGGGCGGCGCCCACGGCGAGCGATTCGCCGAAGTGTCGCCTCTGCACCTCCTGGTAGTCGGTGATGCTGGTGAGGCTGACACGCCGATTGGCGGCAATGAGCTGATGGTAGTACTCCTCGAACTGTTGGAGTTGCTGGGGGTTCAGGGGAAGGCCGAGGGCTTGGGCAGTTCGGGCCAGAACCTCCATGGGCATGGATAGGATCACCGTCTTTGTGATACTGGGGGTCAGATACGCTGTAACGGCGAAGGAGACATTAACGTCTATATTATGGAAAGCACAGGACGGGGAGTGCCGGCCTGGACAACCAACTCCCCGCCCCGAGCACGTCGGGTCCGGTTTTGCGGCCCTAACGCTGATTTATTATACCATGCCTGTCAACTTGTTATGACAATCTCTTCCGGTAAAGCAATTCCATCGTGGCGGCCAGTGGTGCTGGGGCTGCTCCTCGTAGCAGCCCTCCTTCTGTCATTGGCTACCTCTCCTTCAGGAGTGGCAGGGCTACAGCTAGGGCAGGATGAGCAGGCCGTACTGGATTTGATCAACGCTCATCGAGCGGACAATGGTTTAGCGCCTCTAAGTGTTTCCCCAACTTTAACCGATGCCGCCCTGTGGATGAGCCGCGACATGGCCGAAAACGACTACTTCAGCCATACTGACTCTCTGGGGCGAGACCCCTTCCAGCGGATGGCAGACTTCGGCTACAACTTCAACGCCTGGAAGGGCGAGAATCTGGTGGCAGGTAGTGACACTCCCCAGATGAGTTTCGAGCTCTGGCGCGACTCGCCAGGCCACAACGCCAATATGCTCAATCCTAACTTTGTGGTGGTCGGCCTCGCTCAGGCGTACGACCCTTCCCCTGAGGATAGTTATCACTGGTACTGGGCTGCCGAGTTCGGTGGGTATGACGACGGGGGCACTGCGCCGCCGACGAGCACGCCGGAGCCATCGCCGACGAGCCCGCCTGAGCCCACGCTGGCG
>JALHUG010000187.1 GCA_022866185.1 Dehalococcoidia bacterium | reverse complement strand
CAGCGTCTGCTCGGCGCTAGCGAGGACCGCGTAGCGGCTGAGGGCCTGGCCATGGCCCGCGATGTCCTGGCAGTAGCCAAAGCGAAGGCAGCAGGCGTCTACATCGTCCCCTCCTTCGGCCGCTACGAGCCCCTGCTGGACCTGGTGGCCGAAGCCAAGGGCTAGCGGCTGGAGGGCATGGTCATGAACCGACAAGATGCTTGGGCCCTCCTCTGCGAGTACACCCAGAGCCCGGGCTTGCGTAAGCATGCCCTGGCGGTGGAGGTGGCGATGCGGGCCTACGCCCGCCGCTTCGGCGAGGACGAGGAGAGGTGGGGCATCGTCGGCCTCCTGCATGATTTCGACTACGAGATTCACCCCACTCTGGACAAGCATCCCCAGGAGGGAGCCAACATCCTGCGAGAGCGAGGCTACCCCGAGGACGTCGTCTACGCCGTCCTGTCCCATGCCGAGCACCTGGGCCTGGAGCGCAAGTCCCCGATGGACAAGGCCATCTACGCCGTGGACGAGCTGACCGGTCTGATCACCGCCGTGACCCTGGTGCGCCCCAACAAGAGCCTTTTCGAGGTGGACAGCGCGGCCGTGCGCAAGAAGATGAAGGACAAGGCCTTCGCCCGCTCGGTCAACCGCGAGGATGTCGTCAAAGGGGCGGAGATCCTGGGCGTGGGCCTCGACGAGCACATCGCCTTCGTCATCGAGGCGATGAAAGAAGCGGCCGACGAGCTGGGCCTGCGGGGAACAAGCTAGCCCCCTCTAGAATAAGGAAGGCCGTGGCTCTTGACCACGGCCTCCACCGTTCTCGACAGTCTGACAGCTCGGTTGCCGCTTCACCACCCAGCTCGACCGAGCCGCATCAATCTCCTCAGCCACCGCTGCCGCTGGACACCGTAGGGATTGCTGCGCCAGACTCGCCCCCCGTGAGGGCAGCGTCGATCGCCTGCTGGAAGGCGCTGAAGGGCTGAGCGCCTGACACCAGCCGACCGTTGATGAAGAAGGCGGGTGTGCCTGTTACACCATAGGACCGGGCATCCTGGGAGTCCTTCTGTACCTCCGCCGTGTGCTTGCCCGTGTCCAGACAATCGTTGAAGGTAGCCGTGTCCAGCCCCAGGTCAGACGCGTACCCCTTCAGGGCGCTCACCAGGGCATCCACCCCGGTCTGCGCCTGGAGGGACGAGGCCTGGAAATTCTCCCACAGCTTGTCGTGGTACTCCCAGAACTTCTCCTGATCGTCCGCGCACTGGGTCGCCTCAGCCATCTTCACAGCGGTCGCGCCATGGACGGGAAAGTTGCGAAAGACGAACCTGATTTTGCCCTCATAGGCCTGCTTTATCTGGGGCAAGGTCTGCAACGCAAACCTCTGGCAGTAGGGTCAGAGAAAGTCGCTGAACTCGACAATGGTCACCGAGGCGTCCTCCGGCCCCCAGCCTGGGGAGTCATCGACGCTGACCTGCACCACTACCGGTGTAGGCGTGGCCTGCGCCACCGTGGTAGGCTTGGCCGTCGCGGTGGGCTGGGCCACCGCCGTCGCGCTGGGCTTGGCCACCGTCGCGGTGGGCTTGGCCACCGTCGGGGTGCCACCCGGCGTTGCTGTTCGGGTTACCTGCGTGGGCGTTGCCGTGGGCTCACCCTGGCTCTTTTCCTCACCACCGCAGGCGGCTGCCAGCGCCAGGACCACCGATAGCGCCGTGATGCCAAGGAGAACTGGCGTCCGAAGTAGGGCTCTCCCTATGTGTGTCTCAGTGGTCATATATCGTACTCTCCTTCTTCAGAAGAACAAGCATCCCGCTGCTGCCGCATCAATGTCCTCAGTCACCACCGCCGCTGGGCACAGTAGGAACCGCTAGCCAGCCTCAGCCACCGCCAGAGCCGCGTCGATAATGCTCTTGAACCCCGGCTGTGTGCCCTCTTGCGTCGTGTAGTCTGTAAACGGGATGGCGCCTGACACTATCCGACCGTTGATGAAGAAGGCGGGTGTGCCCTCCACCCCGTAGACGGTGCCATCCAACTGGTCCTTCTGCACCTCGGCGGTCTTCTCGCCACCGTCCAGGCACTGGTCAAAGGTGGCTGTGTTAAGGCCCAGTTGGGCTGCGTAGCTCTTCAGGCTAGCCACATCGAGGGCACTCTGGTTGGCGAACAGTAGATCGTGGTACTCCCAGAACTTGTCCTGATCGTCGGCGCATTCAGTCGCCTCGGCCGCCTTCTGAGCATTGGGGTGCATACTAGCAGGTAGGGGCCAGTCACGCTGTACGTACTTGACCTTGCCCTCGTATGTCGAGAGGATTGTGTCCAGCGTTTCGTCACGGAAACGCTTGCAGTACGGTCATTGGTAGTCGGTGAAGCCGACGATGGTGACCGCTGCGTCGTCCGGCCCCATCGAAGGGTCGTCATCGACGCTGACGTTCGCCACCACCACCGGCGCCGTGGGCGTGCCCTTGGCGGCCGTCGCGGTGGGTTTCGCGGCCACCGTCGCACCACCTCCCCCACCCTCATCTGTGAAATGGAGAACGAGGGCGACCACGGCCAAAACCAGGGCCAACAGTGCCACCACATTAGCCGACACAATGGCCCAGTTCATCTGAGAGGATAAGCCGCCTCCCCCTGGCTCCTTCTTTCCTTGACTCATGTTGGTCCCCCTTCCTACCGTACTAGATCAACGCGGCCAGCTCAGCCCCTAGCGCTATCCGCCGGCCGCTGTTGCAGTCGCTCGCTTGTCAGCCCCGCCTAGCCCCAAACCCCCATGCGCTCGGCCATCCGCTCCAGGCGAGCGATCCTCTCCTCGACCGGCGGATGGGTGCTGAACAGGTTGCCCATGAAGTCGCTTCGCAGCGGACTGACGGTGTACATGTGAGCCGTCGACTCGCTTACCTGCATCGGCATCATCTGGGCCCCCGTCTGCAGTTTCCGCAGGGCGCTGGCCAGGGCCAGAGGCCGCCCAGAGATGCGAGCGCCCGCCTCGTCGGCGCCGTACTCTCGCTGGCGCGAGATGGCCATGCGGATGACCATGGCGCCGATCGGCGCCAGGATAGCGATCAGTATCATCGCTGCCAGGCCGATCAGGTTGGCGGTCTGATTGCGGGAACGTCCGAACCCGCCGAAGAACAGGCTCCAGCGAGCCATGAAGGCTATGAACATGACGGCGCTGGCAATGGTAGCCACCATGGCGCTGACGAGGATGTCGCGATTCTTGATGTGACCCACCTCGTGGGCCAGCACGGCCTTCAGCTCATCCTCGTTCAGTATGCGCATGATGCCTGTCGTCACCGCCACCACCGAGTGTTTGGGGTTGCGGCCGGTGGCGAAGGCGTTGGGGGCATCGTTCTCGACAATGTACACTCTGGGCTTGGGCAGGCCGGCCATGCCGGCCACCTCCTCCACCATGCGATGCAGACGCGGCTCCTGCTCTGGCGCCACCTCATGGGCGCGGGCCATAGTCAGGGCGAGCTTGTCGGAGAACCAGTAGGTCCAGAGGTTCATCAGCAGGGCAAACCCGAAGGCAACGATAAGGCCGGTTACGCCGCCAAAGATATAGCCCAGACCCAGGAACAGAGCCGACAGCAGTCCCAGAAGGAGAACCGTCTTCGCTTGACTCATCGCTCACCACCTACAACTTTCACATCTATTGATTATACCGCATCTGCCGACTTGTCACACGCCCATCTCAGGTCCCCACTGGTTCCCCGTTGGTGGTTTAGTTCTCGACCCCCGCCTGTCCGCCATGCGGACTCCGCCTCTGCGGATGGCGGAGAAGGCGGGGGCATCGGATTCGCCTCCCCATGCCCCCCCGACCTGTCGGGGGGGTTGTGTACGAACTTGGGAGTTCAGAACCCCCCAATCATGAACCAATTACCTCAGGTCGAGCCGCCGGACAGGAAAGCCAGAATGGCTTCGTTCGCCTCCTCCGCCTGCTCCTCCAGCACCATATGGCGCGCCCTCTCGATGACCTGTAGGCGGGCGTCGGGTATCTGGTCCGCCAGCCAGCGGGCCACACGGAGGCCGGTCAAGCGGTCGTGGCGGCCCCAGAGGAGGAGCACCGGCTGCCTCACCCGCGAGAGGTCGAGGGGCTCGTCGCGGGCGGCATCGCTCAGGAGGCTGGCGATGGCATTGGCCGAACCGCGAATGCGGGCGATGCGGCGGAACTCCTCCAGCATCTCCGGGCTGAGAAAAGCGGGGTCGTAGAAGCCCTGCCGCAGGACAATCTCTCGCAGGCGCGGCTGGTGCAGGACCAGGGCTGTGCCCAAGCGGAGAAAGGAGGGCAGCGGCGGGCTGGCGGCAAATCGCGGCACCATCCGGCCGGGAGGAACGCTGTCAACCAGTATCAGCCTGTCCACCTTCTCAGGCCAGGTGGCCGCCAGGCGCAGGGCGATGGCCCCACCCATCGAATGGCCCAGGACGGCGGCCCGCGGGATGCCCAGGCGATCCATGAGCTCGCCCACCAGTAGGGCCTGAGCCGTCGGCGAGTAGTCGCCAGCAGCCGGTCGCTCCGAATAGCCGAAGCCCTTCAGATCGAGGGCCACCACCCGCAGGTGCTCCGAGAGGACGGGGATGTTGTAGCGAAAGTTGCCTATGGAGCCAGCAAGGCCATGGATGAGAACAAGGGGCGGGCCCTGGCCCCTATCCACGTAGTGGATGCCCACGCCGTCCAGGCGAATCATGTTGCCAGGCTTGGGGACATCCGCCAGGTCCAGGTTCTCACAGCGCTTGACCAGCCAGCGAGGGTAGGCCCAAAGGGCAGCCAGCGCGCCCGCCATCAGACCGCCCAGCAGAAGAATCCTCCGCCCAACCATAGCACCCTTCTCCAGATGCTATCAGGGCGGGCTGCCCGAGCTCTCCCCCGGAGCGCGAGCGATGTCCAGCAGGCGCTTCACCTCGCTCAGGCTGCGGGCGGTGCGTATCCCGTACCAGGTGAGCATCTTGCCGTCGGCGAGGAGGATGGGGCCATTCCTGACGGCCGTGACCTCAGCAAAGGCCTCAAAGTCGGCCTTATGCCTCTTAGTGAAGCGATAGGGCTCGCTGGGCAGAAGGATCACCTGAGGGTCGAGAGCCACCATCTCGGCCAGTTCCAGCCGCGGGTAGCGCTCCCTTCGGCCGTCGAAGACGTTGCGGCCGCCACAAACAGCGATGAGATCGCCCATGTAGGTGGCGCGGCCGCAGGTCATGTAGGGATTGCGCGAGATGGGGCAGAAGACCCGCACCCGCTCGAGGTCGGCACTGGCTGCCACCATAGAGCCCAGGGCTTCCTTGGCCTCCTGGATGATCGGCCGGGCAACCGCAGTGGTGCCGGTGATGGTTGCCAACTGGCGCAGGAGGTCGATCGCGCTCTCCACGCTGGTGGCCAGGGTGACGAACACCGGACAGCCGCAGTCGATCAGCTGGGCGACATCCGAGGGACCATTCTCCTCAGCGCTGGCGATCACCAGGTCGGGCTTGAGGGCTCTGATCTTTGCTATGTCCAGCGTCTTAGTGCCACCCACCTTCGTCTTGTCAGCCACGCCTTGGCGGGGCTCCACGCAGAAGCGGGTCACCCCGACGATCTCCCGTTCCAGGCCAAAGGCGAACAGGGTCTCGGTGATGCTGGGCACCAGGCTGACAATGCGCTCTGGCCGTCGCCTCACGGTCAGTGATCGCCCCAAGGCGTCTACTAAGGTCAGCGGCGGCCCTCCTGGTCGGGCGACACCAGCACGGCGGCCGGCGGCTTGTTCCACAACCCCCTCCTATGGAGAACTGTCCATACCCATATGATGGTACTATGGCCACAGGTAGACTTCCACCTATTCTAACGTCGGCGCGAACAAGAAGGCTTCATCTGGCAGGGCCTGCCTTGACAAGGCCGCTTTCTCCATGTAGAGTACTGATACTAAGTCTCAATTAGCGCCATCATGCACAACCTGAAATCAATAGTGCAGCGGCTCGAGGCGCGGAAATATCGCATCACTCCGGCGCGGCTGGCGGTGGTGACGGCGGTGCTTGAGCGCAGCGGCCATTTCAGCGTGGACGACATCGTGGGCCGGGTGCCAGGGGTAGGACGGGCCACCGTCTTCCGCACCATGAAGCTCCTATCGGAGATGGGCATGCTCTGCCGCGTCCTCCTGGAGGATGGCAGCCTTAGCTATCGGGTCAGCCGCCACCAGGGCCACCATCACCACCTTGTATGTGTCTCCTGCGCCAGCGTTCAAGAGCTCGATGCCTGCATTGCCTCCGACATGCTCGGCGACCTGGCCCGCAGCACTGGCTTCCAGATCGAGGGCCACTGGCTGGAGTTTTTCGGCCGCTGCGCCGCCTGCCGTAACAGCGTCGCCTAGAGCCATCTGCTTGACGAATGATGAAGCCGAGCATCCGTAATCAAGCTCTCCGGCTGTTCGCCCTCTCCCTTGCGGCGATAGCTCTTCTGGCCAGCATCCTCCTCGCCGCCTGTCAGGAGGAGGAAGTGAAGGTGGGGGAGACGGCCAGGGTGAAGGTGGCCGTGAGCCTGGCCATCTTCGCCGACTTCGTGCGCGAGGTGGGCGGCGATAGGGTGGATGTATCGACCCTCATCCCTGCCGGCGCTGACCCGCACACCTACGATCCCCCGCCCAGCCGAGTGGCCCGGCTGACCGAAGCCGACCTAGTCATCGTCAACGGGCTGGGACTGGAGGCGGCTCTGCAGGACGTCATCGAGGAGAACACGCCCTCTTCTACCCCCATTATCGAGCTGTCTCGAGGACTGTCCGCCACTAACGACCAGCAATCGGCCAACCCCCACCTTTGGCTGGACGTGCAGAACGCCATCGCCTACGTGGAGCGCATTCGCGATGCCCTGGTGGAGATCGACCCCCCTAGCGCCGAGTCCTACCGCGCCAACGCCGACAGCTACCTGGCGGAGCTGCGGACGCTGGACCAAGAGGTGGCAACAGCCATCGACTCCATCCCCGCCGACAGACGCAAGCTGGTGACCTTCCACGATGCCTTCTCTTACCTGGCCCAGCGCTATGGCTTGCAGGTGGTCGGCGTCGTGGTGGCCAGCCCCGGCAAGGAGCCCAGCGCCAAGGATGTTGCCGACCTGGTGGAGGCCATCGCTGCGGAGGGCGTGCCCGCCGTATTCAAAGAGCCTGAGTACAACTCCCGCATCCTGGAGCTGGCAGCCGACGATGCCGGTGTGGAGGTGTGCACCCTTTATAGCCATGCCCTGGACAAGAAAGTCGACACGTACGTGAAGCTGATGCGCTTCAACGCCAAAGAATTGGTGCGCTGCCTGGCGTAGAGATCATGGCTAGAGTTGATGCCGGTCAGCAAGATACAGAGGACGGAGGCCTCCGCCCGGCCATCGAGGTGAGCGACCTGTGGGCGGGCTATAACGGGCAGGCCGCCCTGGAGGGCGTCACCCTGGCCATCGAGGAAGGCTGCCTGGCGGGCCTGGTGGGGCCCAACGGCTCCGGCAAGTCCACCCTCCTGCGGGTCATCCTCGGCCTACACCGGCCCTGGCGGGGCGAGGTTCGCCTGTTCGGCCAGAAGGTCGACCGCGCCCGCCGCCTTCTGGGCTACATGCCCCAGGTGGAGCTAGTGGACTGGGCCTTCCCGGTCAGCGTCTTCGACGTGGTGATGATGGGCCGCTACGGACGCCTGGGCCTTCTGCGGAGCCCCATTCGGCGGGATCGGGAGGCCGTCTGGCGCTGCCTGGAGCAGGTCGGGATGACTGACCTAGCCCGACGCCAGATTGGCGAGCTGTCGGCGGGGCAGCAGCGACGCGTCCTCTTCGCTCGCACCATGGCCCAGGAGCCGCGCATCCTCCTTCTGGACGAGCCCTTCACGGGCCTGGACGCCACAGCCCAGCACGACCTTCTGAACCTGTTCAACGACGTGCGAGCGGCAGGCAAGACCCTGCTGGTGGCAACCCACGACCTATCCTGCGTAGCCACCGCCTTTGACCACGCTGCCTGCCTCAACCGCAAGATCATCGCCTTCGGCGAGCCGCGCACCATCTTCACCGAGCAGGTTCTCAACGCCACCTTCCAGACCCACCTCCTTCTGGTGAATGTGGAGGGAAAGACCTATGTCAGCTATCAGTGACCTTGCCGCCTATCTGACAGACCCCTGGGCATCCGAGTTCATGTTGCGCAGTCTGCTAGCGCTAGTCATGGTTAGCGTCGTCTGTGCTGTCATGGGCTCGTTCGTCGTGGTCAAGGGCATGGCCTTCATCGGCGACGCCCTGGCCCACGCCTCGTTTGGCGGCGTGGCCGCTGCCTTCGTCCTCGGTGGTAACATCTACCTGGGGGCAGCCGTCGCCGCCATCCTCACATCGCTGGGCATCGTCTTTGTCAGCCGCCGCTCCGGCCTGCGATTCGACACGGCCATTGGCGTTCTCTTTGTCGGCGCCTTCGCCCTGGGCATCCTGATCGTCAGCCGCCAGGAGGGCTACATCGTCGACCTCTTCAGCTTCGTCTTCGGCAATGTGCTGGGGGTAGGCCAGAGCGACCTGGTTCTCATTGCCGTCGTCGGGGCGACGGTGCTGGTGTTGGTGGCCGTCTTCTACAAGGAGCTCTTGTTCACCGCCTACGACCCGGCCATGGCCGCCGCCGCTGGCCTGCCGGTGGCGGCTATGCAGTATGGGCTGCTCGCCCTCATCGCCCTGACCATTGTCATCTCTCTCAAGGCGGTGGGCATCGTACTGGTGGTCGCCATGCTGGTGACCCCAGCCGCCACCGCCCAACTCCTGGTGCAACGCCTGCATCTGATAATGGCGGTGGGCGCTGGCATAGGGATCCTGTCGTCCGTGGTTGGCCTCTACCTTTCCTATCGCGCCGATGTGGCCGCCAGCGCCGCCGTCGTGCTGACGGCAACCGTGATCTTCCTGATGACCTTTCTCCTCTCGCCACGGCGGGGAATCCTTGGCCTGCGGCGGCCATCGATTCTGACCAAGGCCGAAGAGGGCTACGGCGGTCCTAGGTAAGACGAAGCCCGGCCATCGTCGCCTGGTTGCGCGCCGGTCGTGGCTGCAATGTGTTCACACAAGCAAGCGCTGACCTTAAGATAGTAAGGGGATAGCTGCTGTGAGTGACGATAATTCTCCAACCGAAAAGAAGCCGACTTCTGCCGTTGACCGCAAGGAGCGGCTGAAGATACCGCCCCAGGTCATCCCCAAGCGGGACCCCAAAGAGCGAATCAAGAACTGGGACGAAATCTACCTCGATCTGGACATAGAGACGGCGCAGCGAGAGGCTTCCCGCTGCCTCCAGTGCCCCGCTGCTCCCTGCACCAAGGCCTGCCCTCTCCACAACGACATCGCAGCGGCCTTCGCTCTGCTGGAGCAGGGCGACATCATCGGCGCGGCCAACAAGTTCCGCGAAACCAGCCCCATGCCCGAGATCTGCGGCCGCCTCTGCCCCCACGAGCAACTGTGCGAGGGCGCCTGCGTGCTGGGGAAGAAGGCGAAGGCCGGCGCCATCGGCCGGCTGGAGTCCTTCGTCACCGACTATCAGCGCAGGCAACAGGGATGGCCCACACCCGACGCGGCTCCGCCCACCGGCAGGAAGGTGGCCGTGGTGGGCGCAGGCCCGGCCGGCCTGGTGGTGGCCGAGGAACTCGCCAAGCGGGGCCACACGGTGGTGGTTTATGAAGCCTGGCCTCTGCCCGGCGGCCTCCTTCGCTACGGCATCCCCGGTTTCAAGATCAGCAAGCGGGTGATCGACGACAAGATTCGGATGCTGGAGAAGCTCGGCGTGACCTTCGTCACCAATGCCCTTGTCGGCAGAGACAGGGTTGCCGACAAGAAGCTGACGGTGGACAACCTCTTCGACATGGGCTACGATGCCATCTTCCTCGGCTACGGCGCCGCCCAAGGCGTGAAGATGGGTGTGCCGGGCGAGGACCTCGATGGCATCATCATGGCCACGGACTTCCTGGTGCGCTCCAACGTGCCGCCGGAGCATCTACCTCCCGAATGGTGCCGACCCGTCGAGCCCGGCGATAGGGTGGCTGTTGTGGGCGGCGGCGACACCGCCATGGACTGCGTGCGCTCGGCCTTGCGGCTGGGCGCCCGGGAAGTGACCTGCGTCTACCGCCGCACCGAGGCGGAGATGCCTGGCAGCGCCCGCGAGAGGCATAACGCGGCGGATGAAGGCGTGCAGTTCACGTACCTGGCGGCGCCCATCGAGTTCCTCGGCGATGAGCACAATCATGTGCGCACGATGCGCTGCCAGCGCATGCAACTGGGCGAGCCCGATGCCAGCGGCCGTCCCAGGCCGGTGCCCATCCCCGGCTCCGAGTTCGACATACCGGTCGACACGGTGGTTCTCGCCCTCGGCTACCGCGTCGAGCGCCTGATCCTCGAGGCGACCCCCGGCCTGGAGGCCAACAAGAACGGCACTCTGGTGATCGACCCAGCGACCGGCGCGACCAGCCGCCCGGGGGTGTTCTCCGGCGGCGACGCCGTGCGCGGCCCCGACTACGTGGTGGACGCTGTGGCCGATGCCAAGGTGGCAGCCGCAGCCATCGACGAGTACCTGCGCAGGAAGTAAGCGGGGAAAGTCTAGTAACCGGTTCGCCGTTGGCGGGTGAGCTTTCCAACCCCGCGGGATAATGGCGATCAAGAAAATAAGAACACCCCTGAGGGTTGTCCGCTTTGCGGACTCCGACTCTGGCGGAGAAACCCTCAGCTTTGGGGAAGCTGCGGGATTTATCCCGCAGAGGTGAATTTAAATAGTTGAACGCCATCAACCCGCGGGATGGCCCGAATGTTTTCCACTGACCGAGGATAGGCAGCCGCAAGCCTAGCCCTCTAGACCTGCTCCATGAAGCCAGCGATCTCCTGCACCGCCACCTTCTCCACCGCCACCTCCGGCGCGTAGACGATCTCGTCCGCCGCCCAGGCCAAGGTCGGCCGCCGCTCGCGCCCGACGCCGATGATCCCCTGAAGGACGTTGTGGATGCTATCGTTGAGGCGGATGGCGTTGGCCCTGATCGGTTCGGCCAGGCGGCCGTCGCGGATGATATAGGAGTCGCCCACGACGGTGCAGGTGAAGTCGCCCACGCGCAGGCCATTCACCGGGTAGGTGTACCAGATGCGGCCCAGGTACAGGCCATCGCCCACCTGCCGCAGCAGCTCTTCCCGGCTGCGGCCGTCGCCTTCGATGATGACGTTGGTGGCGAAGACGCCCGGCTGGGCATCGAAGTTGCGCCCGCCGCCGCGAGCAAAGCGGAAGCCGTTGCGGGGCACTATGGCCGCCCGATAGTCGCCAGGGTCGACCCCCAGCTTCTCGCGCGCCTTGGGGTCGCCGAGGATGCGCTGGCTCTCGTAGTAGTTCGTCAGCAGGCCCGTGAGGACGCCGTTGCGGATGAGCTCAGTGCGGCCGGTGGGCAGACCCTCGCAGGTGATGCCCTTGCTCCCCGCCAGCCCCGGCGCCGCGCCGTCGTCGTAGATGCTGAGCTTCGGGGAGGCGATCTGCTTGCCCAGCTTTCCCATGAAGGGGCCAGCCATGGCGTAGAAGGTGCCCAGGCTCAGGCTGGGCAGCACCAGGTGCTCCATCAGGTCCATCACCGCCTGCGGCCCGAAGACGACGCGATACTCGCCGTCCTTGACCCGCACGCCGCCGACGCCCTGAACAGCATTGGCAGCCGCCTCCCGCCCGGCCTCGTCGCCGAAGGCTGCCAGGCGAGTGGCCGCCGCCCAGCCACTGCCCTTGGAGCCCTCTCGCTCGACCATAGAGGTCACGAAGGAGAGGATGACGCTCGATTCGTCCGTCTGCACCTGGGGCATGGCGTAGGAGGCCACGGCGATGCGCTCCTGAAGGATGGTCACGTCTCCCCCGACGATGAGCCCCAGGGCGAGTAGGTCGCCGCCGGCCAGCTCGAGGAGCGCCTCCGATGCCTGGAAGGTGCGCAGGGCGCCGCCCACCACCTCCCAGCCGCAGCCCACCAGGTCGGCGTCGGCCAGGCGCATCAGGTGAGGGTCGTGGTAGCGGCGCAGGGCTCGCTTCTCGCCGCTGGGCCGCGGCAGCGACACGAACTCGGGGTCGAGCACGGCCCCCTTGCGGGCCTTGGCCAGCGCCTCCTTCACCCCCTCGATGGATATGTCGCTGCTCTCGCTGCCGAAGCCTATCTTGCGCCCCTCGGCCGTGCGGAAGACAGCCTGCACGCCGATGCCATAGGACTCGGTGGACTTCGGCTCCTCCACGCCGTTGCAGGGGATGTGGGAGGTGTAGTTGAGGCGGGTGAGCAACTGGCCGTTGCTGGCAGCGAACACCTCCGCCTCCTCGACGTCCCCGGCGGCGCGCAGGTAGGCGAGGCCCTCGGCGACGGCCTTGCGGAGAACAGAGAGCGGGATCATCGGCTCACCTCAGTTCTCTCTCACGTACTCATTCAGATCGTACCCAACCGCCATCCCAGCTAGTATCCGCCCTCGCCGTCAGCCATGACCAGCCCCACACCGTCCCGGCCACTCGCACGATGTCGACATGGCGTGTGTCCTTCCGCCAACGTTTCGGCGACCACGCAAAGCCAGACT
>JALHUG010000186.1 GCA_022866185.1 Dehalococcoidia bacterium | reverse complement strand
AGGTGAAGCCCCAGTAGGGGTAGAAGCCGTAGTCACCGGGGTCCTTCTGCCCCCGTCGCTTCACCGCCGGCATGCTGACACCGGTGCCGTCATCGGCTGGGGCGAAGTAGCCGCCGAACAGCCAGTTGCCGCAGGCGATGGTCGCCGGATCGGCGGCGGAGGCGATGGTGGCGAAGCCGGGGATGACCTCGCCCGCATTCACCAGCACCTTGCCGCTCGCATCCTTTACATCCGCCAGGGCATAGCCATTGATCTCGCGGGCGACAAGCTCCACATCCACCTCATCGCCGTAGTCCCAGACCAGGTCGAGGATGGGGCGATCCTTGGCATCGGTCGAATCCTTGTAGACGTTCTTGATGGCCTTGACCAACCGGTCGAGGATCCAGGTGTCGGGCTTGGCTTCGCCGGGCGTCGCTGCCACCTGGGGCCGCCACTGGCTGCGGCGGCCGCTGGTGACGATGCTGCCCGCCTTCTCCAGCGCATCGGCCGCCGGCAGCAGGAACACCTCGGTCTTGATATCAGCGGGCTGGACACCGGGCCCTTTCCAGAACTGAGCCGTCTCGGTCTCGAACAGGTCCAGGGCCACCAGCCAGTCAAGGTTCTCCATCGCCTTGCGCTCGAAGCGGGCGTTAGGCCCACCCACGGCCGGGTTCTGGCCCATGCAGATCAAGCCCTTGATCTTGCCCGCGTACATCGCCTCAAACAGGCTGATCCAGGAATAGTTGCCGCTGGTCTTGGGAATGTAGTTATAGGCGTAGTCGTTGTCTTTGGTCGCCGCAGCGCCGAACCAGGCCTTCGTCAGGGTCTTGAAGAAGCGCGGCCCGTTGACCCAGTAGCTGGTCGTATCGAACTTGGTGTTGTAGGTGTTGAGGTCGGGTTGCCTATCAGTAGGGCAGCCCAGGTAGCCGGGAAGATCGCCGAACAAGAGGGCCATGTCGGTCGAACCCTGGACGTTGGACTCGCCCCGCAGGGCGTTGACGCCGCCACCCGGGAGGCCGATGTTGCCCAGGAGAAGCTGGAGCATAGCAGTGGATCGCACGTTCTGGGTGCCCACGGTGTGCTGCGTCTGGCCCATGGCGTACATGATAGTGCCGGACTTGTCCGGGGCGCCTGTGGCGCAGAACAGTTGCGCCACCTGGAGGAACTTGTCTTTGGGCGTGCCGCACACCTGCTCGACCACCTCGGGCGTGTAGCGAGCGTAGTGCTTCTTCAAGTGGGCGAAGACGCAGTTGGGGTCGTCGAGGCTTGTGGCCTGCTTGGCGACGGACACTTCCTTCTGGGTCGTTACGTCTGCGCCGGTAACAGGATCCTTCTCCGTGACTGAGACCGTCTGCTTCTCGGTCTGATACTGCCACGACGTCGTGTCATACGATCTCTTCCCAGCGTCATAGCCAGAGAAAAGGCCATCGAGGTCGGACGGGCCTTGGAAGCTCGGTTGGATCAGGGTGAGGGCGTTGGTGTAGTACTTGACGTACTCCTCGTTGTAGAGCTTGTTCTGCAGCGTGTAGTTGATCAGCCCGCCCAAGAAAACGATGTCAGTGCCTGAGCGCAGGCGAGTGTACAGATCGGAGGTGGCGGCTGTGCGGGTGAATCGAGGATCGACAACGATGAGCTTGGCATTGTTCTTGTCCCGCGCCTGGTTGAGCCAGGCCATGGACGCTGGATGGTTCTCGGCAGGGTTGGCGCCAAGAACCAGGATGCAGTCGGAGTTCTTGATGTCAGTCCAGTCATTGGTCATCGCACCGCGACCGTATGTGGGGCCGAGACCGGCCACCGAGGGGGAGTGTCATATGCGGGCTTGATGCTCTAAATACACCACCCCGAGAGATCGCATCAGCTTCGAGGCCAGGTAGCAGTCCTCGCTGTTGTTGGCAGCGCCACCCAGCCACGCCAGGCCCTCAGTGCGATTGACCGTCACGTCCTTGCTGTCGACCTTGACGGTGGTGACGAAGGTGTCATCGCGCACCTTCTTGATCCGCTGGGCGATCTCGGCCGCGGCCCACTCCCACGTTTTCTCCTCCCACTCCGCCGAGCCTGCGGCGCGGTACATCACCTTGTGCAGGCGCAGGGGGCTGTTAGAGAGCTGGGGCACGGCCACAGACTTGGGGTCGAGGGCGCCGCGGTTGGTGATGTGATCGGGGTCGCCCTCGGCGTTGGTGATATGGCCATTCTCATCGGTGGCGATGACCAGACCACAGCCGCAGGAGCAGTAGGGGCAGATGGTATGCGATTCGCCAACCTTCTTGTGCAGAGGGGAATCGGCCAACGCCTTGGCGGCAGCCGAGCCGGTCGGCAGGAGGAGACCGGCGTTGGTCGCAGCGCAGAGCACAAGAAAATGTCTTCGGCTCAGCTTGGTCATAAAACTCGACCTCCTGGGCGGAAGCCCAAACAGACAAGCGCTGTGTCAGCGGATGGCGGCCACAAGGCGTCTCCCCCTTCGATGAGCGGCTGGCGATCAGAAAAAGACAGTCCTATCACTCTGCACTACCCAATCTACTAGGTCAAGCATAGAGGCGCTCTCCACGCCTGCCACCATCTCCTCCGCACAAAGGCCTCGCTCCGCCGAGCAGACCCGGCAGGCCTTGACCGTCAACCCTTCTTGCATCGCCGCCGCCAGTAGTTGCTCACAGTTGGGCATGCCTGCCTCACCGACGGGCATCTCCGGCGGCTTCTGCCCACTCTTGGCCGCAAACACAGCGTCTTCGAACAGAAACAGGTTCACCTGGTGCCCTCCGTGAAGAGCCACCAGCGAAAACCGGAGAGCAGTGTAGACTCGTTGTTTTCCATAGGGCGGATCGCCTACCGCAACAGTGATGGTTGCCATAGACACCTTCCTTCTCCTCAGCCTCCACCAAACTCTCAATCCAAAGTAAAGGCAAGCCGAGATTCCCCTCGGCCAATCTTCGCTGGATCATACCAAACACAGGTATTTGGCACTAGCATGTGAATATTAGCACAAAGTCCACCTGCAAAATAGTGCCAAAGTGACACCAGAATCACTACTGTCGACTCCGGCTGCCATGAACGAGTCCACACCACGCCGGAATCCTTGCGGCCGCCGCCCTTGCCACCAGAGAACGCCTGCGCTAGTCTACAGGAGCGGAAGGGTAACACGACCGGACGGCGTGGGAAGGAGGCCCCCTATGAACGAGAGCGATGTTTGCTTCATGTCGGCCGCAGACCTCATTGCATCCTACCGAGCTAAGGCTCTCAGCCCGGTGGAGGTGACGCAGGCAGTGCTGTCCCGCATCGACCGGCTCAACCCCGTGCTCAATGCCTTCGTCCTCGTGGACGGCGAAGGAGCCCTGGCGTCAGCACGGGCCGCCGAGAAGGCCTACGCATCGGGATCGGCCGCGCCCCTGGCCGGCGTTCCGGTATCCATCAAGGACCTGACCGAAACGCGGGGCATGCGCACAACCAAGGGGTCAATTGTGCTCAAGGACTGGGTTCCGGACTTCGATGCCGTCGTTGTGGAACGGCTGCGCGATGCCGACGTCTGCATCCTGGGCAAGACGAACACGCCTGAGTTTGGCTCGACACTCACCACGAACAACCGCTTGTTCGGCCCCGCGCGCAATCCCTGGAATATCGAACGCACCACCGGCGGCTCCAGCGGCGGCGCGGCGGCGGCCGTGGCTGCCGGCCTCGGCCCCATCGGCCACGGCAACGACGCCGCCGGCTCGATCCGCGTGCCAGCGAACTTCTGCGGGGTGTTCGGCATCAAGCCCACCATGGGCCGCATCCCCAACAACACGACCACGGTGGGAATGCAGGTCTTCGTTCACGAGGGCACGCTCACGCGCACGGTGGGCGACGCCGCCCTCTTCCTGGCCGCGTGCTCTGGGCCTGACCCCCGCGACCCGTGGGCTATCGAGGAGAAACCGCCAGACTTCGTGGGCACGCTGGACAAACCCGTTCGCGACCTGAGAATTGCCTGGAGCGGCACCTTCGGCGGCCCGCCCACCGATCCTGCGGTGCTGGCAACCTGCCAGGATGCGGCCCAGTGGCTGGCGAAGCGAGTCGGCAAGGGCGAGCTGGCCCAGGCCATGCCAGACCTCAGCGGCTTGGCGGAATCATTCTGGATCGTGTTCATGACGGACGGCTACCTGTCTAACGCCGGACTGCTGGGGAACCGGTTTAACGACCTCTGCCGGCTGGTGCGGCAAGCCTACGAAAGGGCAAAGCAGCTAACGGCAACGGAATATGCCGCGGCCCTCGGCAAGATCGCCCGCGTTCGCTACAACGTCCGACGCTTCTTCGAGGAGTACGACCTGCTGCTCACGCCCGTAGCCTCGGAGCCTGCCTTCAGGGTCGATGACCCGGCGTGGGACATAGAGCACCAGATACCGCCGTTGGAGCTAGCCAAGTTCCTGTTCCCAACCCCGTTCGACGTGTCGGGTAATCCCGCGGCCTCCGTGCCGGTCGGATTCACCCCCGACGGTTTGCCCATCGGCCTCCACATCGTGGGCTGCTGGGGCGAGGACGACACGGTGCTGCGCGTTGCCCGTGAGCTGGAGCGCGAGAGGCCCTGGGCCCAGCGACGCCCGCCCGAGGCGGAGAGGCCATAGCGCGGGCCTGGCGTCCAGATCAAGGCCCAATGTGCTACCATTGCAGACGGGCTGAGAAAGGAGGTTGCCGCCGATGAAGGTTAAATGGCTGGGACACTCTTGCTTTCTCCTGACCTCCGAGAGTGGGCTGAGGATCATAACCGACCCCTACACCCCCGGCGTCTACGGATTGGAGTACGCACCGCCGGCGGAGACAGCCGACATCGTCACGATGAGCCACGACCACGCCGACCACAACAACGTGGCGGCGGTGAAAGGCAATCCTCAGGTCGTGCGAGGGGTCGGTAGCCACGAGGCCAGGGGCATCCAGTTCAAGGGCATAGCCACCGCCCACGACGAGTCGTCGGGGAAAGAGCGAGGGGCGAACACGATCTTCTGCTTCGCTCTGGATGGCATCAACGTGTGCCATCTGGGTGACGTGGGCCACGACCTATCGGGCGAAACAGTGGCCGCCATCGGCGAGGTGGATGTACTGCTGATCCCGGTAGGGGGCAACTTCACTATTGACGCCGCCCTCGCCAACCGGCTCTGCCAGAAGCTCGCACCGAAGGTGGTCATCCCTATGCACTTCAAGACCGCCAGGTGCCCGAGCTTCCCCGTCACTGGCGTTGAGGACTTCACCCGCGGGCGCCAGCAGGTAAAGACGATCGACGGCAGCGAGGTAGAGCTGAAGAAGGGGCAACTGCCCGCCACCACCGAGACGATAGTCCTGAAGCCAGCGCTCTAAGCGAGAACCCTGTCGGCCCCGTCTACCTCACCCGACTGACGCCGAACAGCCCTCTCGCCGAGCGGGCAGCAAGAAAGCCGTGAGAGTCCGGGGCAGACGAGCCCCCCGCTTTCACATCCCCCTGGAAGTCCTCGACCCGAGTGACCCAAACCTCGTACAGACCTGACGAGTCCGGGCTGGTAGCGAAGGGGCAGAGCTGGACAGTGGCAGCACCAGTCAGGCTATCGACGCCAACAGCGTGACGCCCCTGCCCCGACACGCCGTCGATCGCACCGTCGGCCACCCGAAACTGGCGGAACCTGACCTCATCGCTGGAAAGGAGGGCCTTGTCGGAAGAGGTGGTTACCTGAAAGAAGTAGTCGCCGTCGGGCAGGCGCGGTGAGTCTTCCTCCTGCCCCACCACCAGGTAGGCATCGCACTTATCCTCGAATATGACCGCCGCCGCTGTCTGGCCGTTGTGGAGTGCCACCGAAACACTGCCCGCGATGGCGGCATATGGCAGGACTCCTTCATCCTCGTCCGCAGGGCCACCACCGCGGCCGCCGAGGGTGAAGGCCAGGGTCAGGCCGACCGCCACAGCGACCGCCGCCACGACCGCGACAGCCACGCCGACCCACAGCCATCGCTGCCAGCCGGGACTGTCGGGCGTCAGCGGTTCCCAAGACCAGCTCCAGTCCCGTTCCTGCCCGCTCCTCTGGCCTACCGGAATACGCTTCTTATCCCCAAACCACGGCATATCAATAAACGCCCCAGTCTATAGACGCTTGGCAGCCGCCGATAGCTACTGCCTCCTGCCGGCCGCCCCTTGTCAGGCGTCAACACTTGTGATAAACAACGAGCACCGGGCTTTGCAGGAAAGGAGCTGCGCCATGTTTCAGACGAGGATCACCAAACTCTTCAACATCAAATATCCGATTATCTGCGGAGGCCTGCTCTGGGTCGGCCGGGCCGAGCTGATAGCAGCCGTGGCCAATGCCGGTGGCCTCGGCTTCATGGCGGCGGCCACCTTCCAGAACCTGGACGACCTGCGCGCTGAGATCCGCAAGGCCCGCGACCTGACCGACGGCCCCATCGGGCTTAACATCAACCTCTTCCCCGCCATGCGAACCCAGCCCATCGAAGCCTGGGTGGAGATCGCCTGCGAGGAGAAGATACCCGTGGTCGAGACGTCTGGCCACAGCCCTGAGGCGATCGTGGCGCCGCTGCATGCCGGCGGCGTCAAGATAATGCACAAGGTGGCCGGCGCCCGCTACGCCCGCACTGCCGAGCGGCTAGGCTGCGACGCCGTGTGCGTGGTGGGATACGAGTGCGGCGGTCAACCGGGCATGGACGAGGTGACCTCGCTGGTACTGGTGCCAGCAACCGTGGACGCGGTGAGCATACCGGTGGTGGCTGCCGGCGGCTTCGCCGATGGCCGTGGCCTGGTGGCCGCCCTAGCCCTAGGCGCTGAGGCCGTTCTCATGGGCACTCGCTTCATGGCCACCAAGGAATGCCGCGGCCACCCCGCCTGGAAAGAATGGCTGGTCAACGCCGCGGAGACAGACACCGCCTACATCCTGAAGTCCATCAACAACCCATCGCGCGTGGCCAAGAACGCCGTGGCGGCCAAGGTGATGGAGATGGAGGCGCGCGGAACCACCCTGGAGGAGTTGCTGCCGATCATAGCCGGACAGGGGGGCGCCGTCTTCGACGACGGCAAGCTGGATTCTCAACTGGCCCGCGTCGGCCAGGTAGTCGGCCTCATCCACGATGTGCCGACAGTGAAGGAGTTCATCGACCGCACGGTCGAGGAGGCGGTTCAAGTCCGCGAGCGCCTGAACGCCGCGATCGGCAGCGCCTAGCCCATGAGAGAGGCCCCTGACGGCTGACGGCGGCTCCTTCCCACTGCCGCCTCTCGTCGGCGATGCCCGCCAGGCGCTCGCGGGCGAGGGCGGTTTTCCGGCACAGGCCTCAAGCGACCACCTTGCTGGCAATTCCTGCGAGTACCTCTTCGGCCTCGGCAGTTATCCGCTCCACAAGCTCCTTGACCGTAGGCAGATCATCGATGGCACCGATAACCTGGCCGGCAAACATGACGCCCTCTTCCTCATTGCCCTCGTATATGGCCTTCTCCTGCCTCACAGCCCCACTTGCCATGGTCGCTAGCTGCAAAAGGTTACGCCGTCCCTCGCCCCTCATCATCGTGAAGGCGCTAACAACAAACTGCCCCCACGATTGCTTGAGCACTCGCTTTACCTTCAGCGCGTTGGGCACGGCTCTCAATGGCCCGAAGGACTCCCCCTTCATCAGTTGTTCAGCCTTTTTGGTTTTCAGGGCTCTTCCAGGCATCCCATCAAAGGCATTGCTGTACAGTGTGTCTTGCTCCGTGGCCTGCAGGCAAAGCTGCTTGAAACGCTCGTGCACGCCGCTATCTTTGGTGAGTATGAACCGGGTGCCCATCGATATGCCATCGGCCCCCAGTGCCAGGGCCGCAGCAAGCCCTCTGCCGTCGCCAAAGCCGCCGGCCGCTATGATGGGGACATTCACCAGGCTGGCAACGATCGGTACTAGGACCAATGACGTGGCCTCAGCCCCATGTGCCGCTGCCTCGTGCCCGGTAACAAGCACGGCGTCGCATCCCAATTCAACCGCTCGAGCGGCATGCCGTGCTATCGCAACGGTGCCGACGACTTTGCCGCCGTAGGCGTGAACCTGATCGACAAACCAAGGTCTGCCCAGTGAATAGTTAATGAAGGGCACCTTCTCCTCTATGGATACCTGAATGTTATCCCTAGCCCACCCCCCTAGAAGGTACTGGTTTATCATGAAGGGCTTATCCGTCAACTCCCTAACCTGCCTGATGCTCTTTCTTGCATCCTCGGGGCTGTATTGTGCCAGCGCCAAGGTGCCCAATCCACCAGCGTTGCAGACCGCCGCCACCAGCTCGGGGTCCGAGACCCAGTTCATCCCCGCGAGCATAATCGGGTGCTGTATCCCGAACATCTCGGTCATTCTTGTTTTCAGCATTTTGCCTCCCTCAGGCTACAGCCAGTTTCAAGAATCGCTTTCGACCCCCGCCTGATAGCGATCAAGAAAATAAGAACACCCCTGAGGGTTGAAACCCTCAGCTTTGGGGAAGCTGCGGGATTTATCCCGCAGAGGTGAATTTAAATAGTTGATCGCCCTAAGGCGGGGGCATCGATGCCGCCCCGTTTAGGGGGCGGTGCCGTCGGGATACTGAAACTGCTTCTAAACCTGCCAGGCCCAGAAACATCTTCGCCCTTTGCTCTAGCATCAGCCCCCCCAGGACCAAGGGCGCCTTGCGGGTACCGTCCTCAGGCCCCGCCCTCGTCGGCGATGCCCGCCAGGCGCTTGGCCAGTTTGCTCTTCTCGGCCAGATTGGCCTGTCGGTACATAGCTATCTTCTGAGCCTGAGGCGAACCAGCCCCATGCATGCACTCCACCAGCTGAGAGCAGCCTGTCATGCTCTCGATGAGACGGACGATTCGAATCCTGTCCTCGACGGGGAATTCAGCCGCGCCCTGGAAGTACTTCCGGACGTATGGCCCCACCACGGGATGCCGCAGGTCCTTCTCCGAGGGCAGAGTACCCAGGAGGCCACCCGCTATGTCGTGAGCCAGGCGGCCTATCTCGTACATGAACCTGGTGACGTTCAGCTTGCCGGTGTTGGCCAGGAGGGGATTCACATAGCAGACACCAGCGGGCGTCATCTGCCCCTCGGCAGAGCAGGCCAGGGAGCAATTATGAATGGTTTCAGTGAGGTGCACCATCTCTACCAGCTTGTCGCGAATATGGGCGGCATCTGCCACCCCATTTTGGCGGGCGATGAGAGCGGCCGCGCCGGTGAGCACATCGGCCAACCCGCCCTTGCATCCCCCGTAGTTCTGGCGGTGGTAGGAGGAAAACGTCTCCACCACAGGCAGGGCGAAGTCATACTCGCCGCACATGAACACCCGTTCCCAGGGCACGAAGACATTATCGAACACGATCAGCGCCTCGCCACCCACAGTGCCGAAACGAGGGTTGCCCTGGTCTATCTCCCCTCCGAGCTTCCGCTCGTCGTTGGTCTGCCGCCCGAAGATGAAGGTCAGCCCCGGCGCCTCAACGGACACAGCGAAAGCGACGGCGTAATCCTTGTCGTCCTCCCGCATGGCGGTGGTGGGCAGGACCACCAGCTCGTGGGAGTTGACGGCGCCCGTCTGGTGCACCTTGGCCCCCCGCACAACGATGCCGTCTTTTCGGCGCTCCACCACGTGAACGTAGAGGTCTGGATCCTCCTGCT
>JALHUG010000185.1 GCA_022866185.1 Dehalococcoidia bacterium | reverse complement strand
CAGCCGTGGCAGTGACGGTCGCGGTCTTGGTAGCCTCAGCCGTGGCAGTGACGGTGGATTGAGGAGTCACCGTTGCCGTCTCGGTGGCCTCAGGCGTGACCTCCGGCGTAGGCGTCGGGGTCGGCGTGGCAGTCGCCGTCACCTCCAAGGTAAGGCGGCGGCCTACGCGGGTGACGCCATCGCTGACAATGAGGGAGATCTCGCACGTTCCTCCTTCGTCGGGCGGCATCCAGGTGGCAGCGCCACCGGTGCCGGGAGCCTCTATCTTGCCGGCGCTGGCCGTCCACTCGGGCCGCAGATTGTTGGCATTGGGACTCTCCAGGCGTACCAGGCCACCTTTCACCAGTGACTCCACCGCCGCCCAGATATCGGCCCCACCAGACCCCTCCGACACATCCTCGATAGCCACGCCGCCCAGGCGGAAGGCCTGCACCAACTCCAGCTTGAATCCCACGCTGAAGACGTTCTCCACCCACACAGTGCGTGTCTCATCGTCTGCGCGGTAGGAGAAGGTGATAGTGGCCGTCTCGGTGCTCCACTTGATGCCGGAGCCACCCGTCTCACGATGGATGTTATCGCCGGTGATGACCACCTGGCGGCCGCCCACAATCTCCTGAGAATCCTCCGGGCCCGGCACCACCGTCATCACATTGGCGATGCCCATCGCCTGGAGGAAGGTCAGTTGCTTAACCCCTACCTTGCTCTTCTCGTGGCTGAAGGGGCTGAGCACCAGAAAGACCTTGCCTCGATCGATGATGCTGGTGGCGTATTGGAGGACCTTGGACATGCGATTGCGGTACAGCGACTGGTCGGTTTCGGGGAGGATCTTGACGTAGTCAGCCGCCTTGCCCAATTTCTCCCAGTCGTAGGCGCCGGTGTCGATGCTGCTGTCGACCACCGTCGGCATAGGCAGAGTGATGCTCAGCTTGCGGCCCGTCTTGTGCAGCTCCTGGGCCAGGTTAGCGATGAACTGGCTGAACTCGGTCCTCACCGACGCGTCCACCTGCCGATAGTCGATATCGACCCCCCGGAAATCGCTTCTCTGCGCGAGGGCGACAATATCTTCGATGTGGCTGGCGGTGAGGCCGGAGTTGCGCAGGATAGCATTGACTGCCTTGGCAGTATCGCCCTCCCGGGCGGCGATGGTGGGGAGGATGTCGAGCTTTTGGTCGGTGTCCAGGCTGGTGGCGGTGCCGACGATGGACCCGTCGGAGGTAGGGGCGTAGTCCGCAGGGCTAACGACGCTCAGCAGGCCCTCTGCCGCCGGGTCAAGCGCGCCACCGCTGGGCAGCGAGCCCAGGGCCAGATGGGTGGCAGCCGCCAGCCGCAGCACCGTCAGATTGTCGGGAATCTTCTCAAGCTCGGACTCAGCGGCCGCCCCGTCACTGGCAAGGGTGGCCGCTGCCAGACGCACCCAGGTGCCATCGCGGTAGGTGTAGAAAGCCAGGTTGGAGGAATCCTGAGTGGGCGTATCAAGGCTCATGGTGGTCAGGCGGCAGCCTTCTTCCTCAGCCCCCGGCGGAACGTTCAACTCCAACATGGGGCTAAGGGCCACCAGGCCTGCGGGCAGTTCCGGCCTCTGGCCGGCGCGCTTGGCGGTGATCCCGCAGCCGACGTCCACAGCCTGGCCACCACCACCCCCACCGCCGCCACCTCCCCCCAGAAGGGACAGGGGCGGCAGGAAGAGGATGAGAATAAGGATGGCCAGAAAGATGATGGTGCCGCCAATGATCAGGGGCGCCGGATCCCGCTCGAAGCGAGAACGGAAGAGACGATCGAAGGGCCCTTCCTGGCTGGGAAACTCTCTTCTTCTGTCAGGCGGCGGACGACGATTCATGGCTAACTACTACCTTCCTTCTCCCTCCATCTCGGCAACCGCCAGCGCAGCCTAGGGCCGCTCGGGCCGCTGGATGGGGGTCACGTCCAAGGTTAACTCCTCCCCGTCTCGGCTAAGGACGAAGGGAACGGTTTCATCGGGCTGTAGACGCATCAGCACGTTCAAGAAAGGAACATCGGCCGTGATCTCGTGGTCTCCCATGGCCAGGATTATGTCGTCCACCTCAATGCCGGCCTTTTCGGCCGGGGTGCCATCTCCCACACTGGAGACCAAGGCTCCTTGCTGCACCTTCAGCCCCCGCGCGGCAGCGATTTCAGGGGTCAGGTCTATGTGGGACACCCCCAGGTAGGCACGCGTCACCCTCCCCTTCTCGATGATCTCCCCCACCACCTGCTGAATGGTCTTGCTGGAGATGGCGAAGGCGATACCTTCCACCTCCAGCCCGTTGTCGAGGCGCAGCACCGAGGTGGGCATTCCCACCATCTGCCCGAGAACGTTGATGAGCGCTCCGCCGCTGTTGCCAGGGTTGACAGCAGCGTCGGTCTGGATCAGGTCCTCCATAAAGATGCCATCCCGCTGCCAGCGCCGCCCCATCCCGCTCGCCACGCCTACAGTGACGCTGTTGCGAAAGTCGTGCAAGGGGTTGCCCACGGCGATAACCCTCTGGCCGGGCACCAGTGCATCGGAATCTGCCAGAGGCAAGGGTACAAGCCCTCCCTGGGCAATCTTAAGCACCGCTAGGTCGGTAAAAGGCCAATCGTCGCCCACCAGAGTGGCCTCACGCTCTTCGCCATTGTACAGAGTGACCGTGATGCTGACGGCGTCGCTAACCACGTGCTCGTTGGTGACGATGTAGCCTCGCTCATCGATGACTACGCCCGAGCCCAAAGAGGTTGGTTGCCCATCCTCTCCCGTTGGCAGGAACGCCTCTTCGCTAGCTATGGCCACTACACTGGGCAACGCTTTCTCCACCGCCTGAGTGATGGCTGACTCCTCGCTGAGGGTGACGTTGCTGGTACCTCCAACGGGCGTGACGGTGGGAGCAGCCACCTGCTCTTCGTCCTCTGAAAGCAACCGGGCGGTCAGGGCTCCGGCCACCCCGCCAGCCACACCGCCCACTATCAGGGACAAAACCAAAAGCAAGATCACCCAACGCCACGGTGACCGCCTCACCTCCGCACCTGGCCCTGATTCGGCAGAGAGCGACACGTCAAAGGAATTCTATCACAGAGCCTCAAACAAGCAAGAGGCAGGCCGCCGCATGCTTTGATCCATCTGATTGCCCCCTTAAGTCGATTTCGCTATACTGGCATCGCTGTCCGCCCGGGTGCAGCCAGGAGGGGTGGCCGAGCGGCTGAAGGCGGCGGTCTTGAAATTCGGCTCCCATCCCCCCACCCAACCCTCCTCCCTCCATTTCTGTATCTGCAAGCCCACCCGCCGTCCCCTCTTATGTCATCTAGCGCCAGGCCTGCCAACCAAGTTGGTTAGCAAAATGTTAGCAAATGCTGAGGGTCTTATCATTTAGAAATGGGCGCGCTCGAGGCGGGGTTCGCGCGTATCCTGATCGGTTCGTAT
>JALHUG010000184.1 GCA_022866185.1 Dehalococcoidia bacterium | reverse complement strand
GCCGGCGAGGGCCTATCGGTGTGTTCTCCACGGGAGCACCATAGCTGCTGGCCCTCGCGGGCGCAAGAGGCGCACGGCGTCTCAGGAGCGGGATGCGTATTGGGGCTGGGCGAGGCTGAGGGGGATGCCCCGGTCAGTGCACGCTCGCTTGACGATGGCAAACCCTGGCCTTTCGGGCCTTCGCCCTGCGGCAGCGCCTCTACAACCCCTCTCGCACTCTTTCCGCCAGCGCTCGCGTGAAGCCGGGCGTGGCGGCGATGTCGTCCAGCGACGCCTGCCGGATGCGCTGCACCGACCCGAACTTGTGCAGCAGCGCCCGCTTCCGCTTCGGCCCGATGCAGGGGATGGCGTCCAGGGCCGACTGGATGCCCGCCTTCTGGCGTACGCCGCGGTGGTAGGTGATAGCGAAGCGATGGGCCTCGTCGCGGATGCGCTGCACTAGGTACAGCGCCTGCGACGTCCGCGGCAGCACTATCGGCTCTGACACGTCCTGCACGAACAGCTCCTCGTGCTGCTTGGCCAGCCCAGCGGCCGGGATGTGGCCCACCCCCAGGTCGCGCATGACGTCGAGGGCGGCGTTGAGCTGCCCCCTGCCGCCGTCCAC
The DNA here is from genome assembly GCA_022866185.1 of Dehalococcoidia bacterium. Taxonomy (GTDB): domain Bacteria; phylum Chloroflexota; class Dehalococcoidia; order SM23-28-2; family SM23-28-2; genus SM23-28-2. The sequence goes on along the minus strand of JALHUG010000184.1, from coordinate 1,486 downwards.
GATCACCAGGTCGGGCAGGACGCCCCAGCCGCCCTCGTCCGATCGCCCTTCGACAGGCTCAGGGTGAGCGGTGTCCGAATCCGGTCGTGGTTCGACAGGCCAAGGGTGAGTGGGGCCCGAATCCGGTCGTGGTTCGACAGGCCCTTCGGCTGCGCTCAGGACAGGCTCCGGGTGAGCGGGGCCCGAATCCGGTCGCCCTTCGATAGGCCCTTCGGCTGCGCTCAGGACAGGCTCACCACGAGCGGATGCCCGCTTGAAGCGACGGCGCAGCACCTCCTGGAGCATGGCGTAGTCGTCGGCGCCGGCCACCGTCTTGATGCGAAAGCGCCGGTACTCGGCCGGGCGAGGCCGTCCCTCCAGGAAGACCACCATGCTGCCCACCGCCGACGTGCCGCCTGTGTTGGAGATGTCGTAGCACTCGATGCGTTGGGGCAGGCTCGGCAGGTTCAGCTCCTCCTGGAGCTCCTCCAGGGCTGCCTGCGTCTTGCCGCTGTCGGCCAGCCACCTGGCCCGCATCATCTGGAGCGCCTCGCGGGCGTTCTCCTCGGCCATCGCCACCAGCCGCCGCTTCTCGCCTCGTTGGGGCGCCACCAGCTCCGTCTTGCTGCCCCGCATCTGGGAGAGCCAGGCCTGGATGAGGGGGGCCTCCGGCACCCGGCAGGGCAGGAGGATGCGCTGGGGCACGTAGGTGGCCGACTGGTAGAACTGCTTGAGGAAGCTGGCCACCACCTGCTCCTCCGGCTCGTCGCTCACGCCCTCCAGGGTGAAGGTGTCGCGGCCGATGACCTTGGTGGCCCGGATGAAGAACACCTGCACGCAGGCCTGGTTGTCCTGGCGGGCCAGGCCGAAGACGTCGGTGTCGACGAACTCCGTGCTGGCCATGGCCTGGCGCTCGGTCACGCTCTCGACGGCGTGGATCTGGTCGCGCAGGACGGCCGCCCGCTCGAACTCCCACCCCTCGGCCGCCTCGGCCATCCTCTGGCGCAGCTCCTTGACCACCTCGTCGGCCCGCCCCTCCAGGAAGAGGATGACTTGGCGGATGACGTTGTCATACTCCTCCCTGGTGCAGTAGCCGGAGCAGGGGGCGACGCAGCGATGGATGTAGTAGTCCAGGCAGGGGCGAGGGTCCTTGCCGGTGATGGCCTTCGTGCAGGAGCGCCAGGGGAAGAGCTTCTTCACCAGGTCGAGCGTCTTGCGCACGGAGCCGGCGCTGGCGTAGGGCCCGAAGTAGCGGCTGCCGCCGTCGGGCTGGACGCGGCGGGTGATCTCCACCCGCGGCCAGCGGCTGCCGAGGTCGATCTTCAGGTAGGGGTAGTGCTTGTCGTCCTTGAGGCGAACGTTGAAGAAGGGCTGGTGGCGCTTGACCAGGGTGGCCTCCAGGATCAGCGCCTCCTGGGCGGAGTCGGTGACGATGAACTCGAAGTCGGCGATCTGCTCCACCAGGCGGCGAACCTTGGGCTCGAAGCTGTGGGGCGAGCCGAAGTAG
>JALHUG010000183.1 GCA_022866185.1 Dehalococcoidia bacterium | reverse complement strand
GTACATGAGCACGTGGCGAGGGGTGCTGGAGACCCACTCGTCGCCGCGCAGGACGTGGGTGATGCCCATCAGGTGGTCGTCCACCACGTTCGCCAGATGGTAGGTGGGGAAACCATCCGACTTCAGGAGGACGAAGTCGTCCAGGGTGTCGTTCTCGAAGGTCACATTGCCCCGCACCAGGTCGTGGAACGTCGTGCGGCCGGAGGGTGGCGTCTTGAAGCGCACCACCGGCGGGATGCCCTGCGCCTCCCGCTCTCGCCGCTCGTTTGCCGACAGGTTGCGGCAGCGGCGGTCGTATTTGGGGGGCACCTTGTAGCGTATCTGCTCCGCCCGCATCTCCTCCAGGCGTTGGGGCGAGCAGTAGCAGCGGTAGGCGTTGTCGGCGGCGATGAGCTGCTCGCTGGCCCGATGGTAGTGCTCCAGCCGCTGCGACTGGAAGTAGGGGGCGTGGGGGCCGCCAACCTCTGGCCCCTCGTCCCAGTCCAGCCCCAGCCAGCGCAGGCTGTCGAAGATCGCCTCCAGGGCGCCGGGGACGATGCGGGCCTGGTCGGTGTCCTCGATGCGCAGGATGAAGGTGCCGCCCTCGTGGCGGGCCAGCAGCCAGTTGAACAGGGCGGTGCGGATGTTGCCCACATGGGGCTCGCCGGTGGGGCTGGGGGCGTAGCGAACGCGCACGCTCATGGCAGGGTCATTCTAGCATGGGCTTAGGGGAGCGGGTAGCTTGGGCGGGGGGCACTCCGCCACCCGTTTGCGGCCAGTTCGGAATCCGGACCCACAACCCCCGAACCCGAACCGAGTCCGAACCGAGTTCGGCGTCGTCCAGGGCAGCTCCGGTCAGGGCGATGCCGGTCTGGATGCATGGTGAGAACACCCGCCGGAGGAATGGGGAGAAACGGGGCGGGGTCTCCAGGGGCAGGGTGGCCATCTAGGGGCCACCTGGGTCTGTGATTGGCCTTCCTGGGCTTCCCGTCGCCTCGGTCGTGGTGGCGACCGGCCTTCAGGCTGAAAGACCTGTAACGATGGCCAACCTAAAATGTGCCTGCCCTGTTTCATAATCTTTCCTGTCGCATAATAGGTATAAGTGGTGTATCTAGTTGGACGGACGGAGCGGAGCAGTCAAGGAGGCGCACGTAACTTTTAAGAGCCTAGGAGCGTCTGCGTGGTGCAGGCAACTGTTTTGCCCATGATTCGTTGGGGAGGTGGACATTGCGGGACCGGCCTTCTTCCCCACAAAGCCCTTTGTGGGACGCTCTGGAATCGGTTGGATTCCTCCTGATCCTCTGCGCCGCTGGGCCTATTCTGTGGTTCTGGGGCGAGGTCGGTATGCCGTGGGAAATCAGAGCAGCCGGTTACCTGGCGGGATTCTTTGGGCTGCTCAACTTCTCCCTCCTGTCAGTTCTGCACACCCTTCGCCTCCTTGGGGCAGTGTTTGTGCAGTGGAGGCGCGTGTTTCCACGACGAGCCGCACGCCCGCACCCACGACCAGCCGCACGCCAGCGCCCACGACCAGCCGCACGCCTGCACCCACAACGAGCCGCACGCCAGCGCCCACGACAGCGAACGCCCGTTTGAGCTGCAGCAAGAGAGGCGTCTTGCGGCACCACCTTGCCAACCCTCACGCCTGCGAGGTAGGATGAAGCCACGATGCAGCCTAGGGAGAAGGAACCTATGCACGAGGAAATACGCGCTCAGTTGGCAATAATCGCAGCTCAGGCCCGAGAGCTGTCCAGAACGTTGGACACCAGCAGTTTTTATGCGTTGAACCCTGACGATCATGTCGTTTCGACATATAGCCAGCTGAGGAACCAAGCTGTCATGCTGCTCGCCGACAACCCCGTGGCAAGGCTATTGCCGACGGATTTGCTTCCAAAACATGGCGACGTTGCCAGATTGGACCTGGTAGCGGCAGCGGGGCAACTAGCGACTGCCCTCGAGACGCTGCTGCTCTACGAGCCAGGCAGGGTCGAGCAACTGGAGCGGGAGAGAGAGGCGTTGGAAGCAAAGGTTCGTGAGGCGGAAGCGCGGTCGACCGCCATCGTGGATGACGAACTCCGCTATCGTTGCCTCGAGCTGCTAGCGCGACCAGGCAGGGCGGACACGGGCGTGCGAGATGCGTGCGTCGTGCTGGAAGACAGGCTTCGGGTAGTAGCGGGCCTTTCCCAAGATGTACACGGGGTTGACCTTGTTGACCGAGCCCTGAACCCGAAGAACGGCGTGCTGGTATTTAGCAACGTTGCGGCTGAGCAGCAAGGAATCCACAACGTATATCGCGGGGTCATCGGGTTCTTCAGGAACCCAACCTCGCACCGGCTGATGAGGGAGTACGACCTAACACGCGCGCGCCAGGTGGTCGGGCTGATCGACCTTCTGCTCTCCTTGTTGCGCGAAGCCGGTAGGCGGGCTGATCAGAGCGCGGAGCCCTAGACCGGACGGCAACGGCGGGAGGTACGAATGGAGACGATCAACTTGAACCGGCCATGGCGGATTGGCGACGCACTATCCCGCAGCGGTTCCGCCTAGCGCCTCCAGCGCCCCCGCCAGGTCCCCCGGCAGCGGCGACTCGAACTCCTGATAGCGGCCGCTGGCCGGCAGGCGAAAGCCCAGCCGCCAGGCGTGCAGGAACTGTCGCCCCACCAGCGTCGACGCCTTGCCGTACAGCTTGTCGCCCACCACCGGATGCCCGATGCTGGCGAGGTGCACTCGTATCTGGTGGGTGCGGCCAGTGAGGGGCTCCGCCTCCACCAGCGAGTAGGCGACGCCGGCGTCATCCAGGAGCTCGCGCACCCGATAGCGGGTCTGAGCCGCGCGCCCGCCCTCGAGCACCGCCATCCGCTGGCGCCGGCGGGGGTGCCTGCCGATGGGCGCATCGATCACGCCCTGCGGCGGCTCGACCCGTCCTCGCACCAGCGCCAGGTACACCTTGTGCACCTCTCGGTTCTTGAGCTGCCCTGCCAGGTTGGCCTGAGCCGCCTCGTTCTTGGCCACCACCAGCAGGCCGGAGGTGTCCTTGTCCAGCCGGTGAACGATGCCCGGCCGCAGCGTCCCCTTGATGTTCGCCAGCTCCGGATAGATGGTCAGGAGGGCGTTGACCAGCGTCCCGCTAGGGTGGCCGGCCGCGGGGTGCACTGTCAGGCCAGGCGGCTTGTCCACCAGGATCACGTCCTCGTCCTGGTAGACGATCCGTAGGGGGATGGCCTCGGCCTCCAGGGCCATGACCTGCGGCGGCGGCAGAAGGACGACGATGTCGTCGCCGTGCCTCAAGCGATGGGAGGGCTTGCTGGGCGCCCCGTTGACGGTCACCTGCCCCTCGGCGATCAGCCTGTGGGCGGAGGAGCGCGACAGTTCGTGCTCGCAACGGCGCGCCAGGAAGGCGTCCAGGCGCTCGCCATCGTGGTCGGCGAAAAGCTCCAGCGTCCTCGTCATGGCTACTGCTGCTGGTGGTGAGCGGCGCCAGGCCGCCCCACCAGGAAGAGGATGACCAGCACGGTCACTCCCACCACGATGGAGGAGTCGGCCACGTTGAAGGCTGGGTAATGGGGAAAGTCAATGAAGTCGGTGACCTTGCCCAGGCGCAGGCGGTCGGACAGGTTGCCGACGGCCCCTCCCAGGAGCATGCCCACGGCCACGGTCATGACGGCGTGCTCGAAGGGGGGATACCAGTAGTAGATGAGGATGGCAACGACGCCGATAAGGGCAGTGACGACCAGGAAGGCGTTCTGCTCTTGGAGGATGCCGAAGGCGGCGCCAGTGTTGGCCACATTGACGAAGCGGACCGGCCAACTCTCGGGGAAGGCCTCGCCTCGCTCCAGGGTGGCCCGGATGACGTGCTTGCTGATCTGGTCGAGGGCGAGGACGACCGCCGCGGTGGAGAAGAACACGAGGTCGCGCCGCCAGCGCAGGCGTAGTGGGCTTGCCCTGGGACGCTTCGTCTCTTCAACCGACATCATATCGTATGATAGCATCCGCCTTTGTCGGCGAGCAACGAAGAGCGGGCGCCGCGACTGGCTCACCACGGGTGGTGAATCAGTCACCCCGCCAGTAGCGTTGACCCCCCGCGTTGGCGGCTAGTAGAATAAGCTAGGGGTTCCTGCCGCCGGCAGGCAGGTCACCCCAGGTGGACTGATCCTATGGACGAATACGGGATGGATTTGGATGAGGTGATGGAGGTCATCGACACCGCCGATGTGTTGGTGATCCGCTTCGCCATACTGGACAAGCGGCTGCTGATCGACGCCCGCCACGACGAGGTCGATGGCCCCCTGGTCAAGCTGGTGCTCAAGACCTCCTCTGTAGAGGAGCGTTTTCGCAGCCTGAAGGAGTTGCGCCCCCGCTTTCCATTGCCCGAAAAGATCGTGTCCTTCAGCTGGCCACGCCAGGTGGAGACCTTTCGCCTCGCTGGCCTGTGGTCGCACATCGTCGACCGGCTGATCGCTAGCGGACACGCCGGGGTGAAAGAGCAGTGTGAGGCCGTATTCGGCGAGCTGGTGGATGAGGAGAAGGCCGAGGTGATAACGGCCATCCGCGGCGGCCCGAGTTACCAATCGCTTTGGCAGCGCAGAGAGCAGTAGTC
>JALHUG010000182.1 GCA_022866185.1 Dehalococcoidia bacterium | reverse complement strand
TCGGTGATGGGCCAGCGCGCCGTGACCTCCTCGGCTACCTGCCTCAGCTTCTTCTCGTCCATGACGGTATAGGCATCGTACTCCAGATGGAGGACGCGCCGTCCCAGGTTGTTGTTGCGCACAACGCCCAAGAAGAGGGCGACCGCCCCGCTCTCGTCGCGGCGGACGTGCTCGATGAAGGGCTGGGGTTCGAGGGGGTCGGCGTTGATCCTAATGAGCATGGGCGCCTCCGCTCACTGGCGGGATGAAGGCCACCTCATCGCCGTCGCCCAGGGGGTAGTCAGCGGGGACGTAGTCGGCGTTCACGCTGTACATCAGGCTGCCGCTGTAGTCGGCCAGGCGGGGGAAGCGAGCGTAGAGGTCGCGGCGGAGCTCGCCGACCGTCAGGCCCTCGCGCACCTCCAGATCCAGCTCGCGCCTGCCCGTCATGTCGTGGAGAGCGGCGAAGAATTTCACCCTGACCTTCACGTTTTCTTACCCGTTCTCAGTTTAATGCAGTCGTCTGAGGCGGGGCAAGGTAACTGGTTCATGATTGACGGGTTCTGAACTCTCGGGTTCGTACACAACCCCAGCCTGAAGGCCGTTGAGAAAAATAGGCCGACATATCTAGTTGTCCTTTCCAGGCAGACCTAAAGGTCTGCAGCTACGAAATGAAGAGCGGCCAGCGTCGTAGCTGCAGGGCTTCAGCCCTGCCTTGTGTCGAGTTACTTAGTCAATGACCATAAGGCTGGGGCATGGGGGGAATGCGATGCCCCCCGACCTGTCGGGGGGGGGGTCGAGAATCAAGCCACCAAGGGCGAACCGGCCATGGGGCAAGGCGAAGGCAGTATAATACTAGGAACGCGCGACAGGGAGGCAATCGATGGTAGGGCTTTCTCCTTTGGCCCGCGTGCGCCAGGCGGTCCTGGACGTTCTCTTTCCGTCCCGCTGTGTCGGCTGCGGGGCTTATGGCTCCTTTCTCTGCTCGTCCTGCCAGGCGGAACTGCCTTGCGCTCGGCCGCCCCGCTGTCCCGTATGCTGGCAGCCCCAGCGCCAGGGGGATGCTTGCGGCCGCTGCCGTGAGGAGAGGCCCGCCTTCCAAGGGGCGCGCTCGCTCTACCTCTACCAGGGCGTGGCGCGGGAGGCGGTGCACGCCCTCAAGTACAACTATCTTTCCGCTCTGGCTCAGCCGATGGCGCAGCTCATGGCTCGCTATGTAGAGGAGGAGGCCATCGAGGCTGACCTGCTGGTGGCGGTGCCTCTCTACGCCAGGAGGCAGCGATTGCGAGGCTACAACCAGTCGGCCCTACTGGCGCGAGAGCTTTCCCGTCGGTGCGGCCTGCCTCTGGCCGGGCGAGGGCTGGCGCGCCGTCGCAATACTCCGCCCCAGGCCCGCAGCGCCGACGCGGAAGCACGCAAGCGCAACGTGACCGATGCCTTTGTCGCCGACCGGCGCTGGGTGGAGGGCAAGCGCATTCTTCTCATCGACGACGTCATGACCACCGGCGCCACCCTCGACGCCTGCGCCCGCGCCCTGCGCCAGGCCGGCGCTGCCTCCGTTTGGGCCCTAACCTTCGCCCGCGAGGACTGATCGCGCTTGAAAGGGAGAGCCGCTTGGCCCTAAAATGCAGTGAGGGGAGGCCCCCGCTTGGGGATGCATAGGGAGGATTGATTGGAGATGGAGCTCACCTTTCGTTCGCGGCATGTCGCCGTCACCGATAGTCTGCGAGAGTACACGACCAGCAAGCTGAGCCGTTTGGCCCGCTATCTCCCTCTGGTGAATGAGGCGGTAGTTGAGCTGAAGCAGGAGGGGGGCGAGAACGCCCGGCGGTTCGTGGTGCAGCTAACCGTGAACTGTAATGGTACCTACCTGCGGGCGGAGGAGAGAGGCCCTCGCCTCCTGCCTGCCATCGATGCGGCCGCCGACGTCCTGTCCCATCAGGCGCGGCGCTACAAGGAGAAGGTGTATCACAGCGATAAGCACGTCAAGGCCAGGGGGGCGGCTCAGGCCGGAAAGGTCGCAGAGCCTGTGGAAGTTGAGGAGGGACGGGAGGAGGATGAGGAGATAGAGATCGTTTTGGGACGGGTAGTGCGCGTTAAGCGCTTTCCTGTAAAGCCGATGTCTGAGGAGGAGGCCATCGAGCAAATGGAACTTTTGCACCACGACTTCTTCCTCTTCTTCGACGCCGATGTTGACACCTACGCCCTCCTCTATCGGCGGCGCGATGGGGACTACGGCATGATCATCCCCCAGGCGCTGTAGGTAGGGGTTTCTCCCTGATGACTTGTCTGAGGCTCCTACCCTTGTAGCCTTCCTGGGAGGGCTGAGCGGCAGCCCCCTGGAGGAGATGGTGGCCGCCGCTCGCCGCGCCGCCACCCTCGATAATTTGGAGCGGGCCCTCTCCACAGGTGCCTTCGCCTCCGCCATCCTTGTCGCCGACTCGCAGGAGGGGCTGGCAGACCTGCCTGCGGCCGTCGTTGTGGATGTGGACGCCGGAGCCTTCCAGTTCGGCCGCCGTCTGGCCTGGGTCATCGATAGGTTTGGTCTGGAAAAGCCCGTCTATTTCAGCGGCGGCAGTCTTCCTCTCCTCTCGGCTCAGGAGTTCGTGGGCATCGCCCAGGAGCTGGAGCGAGGCGATGGCCTGGTCATCACCAACAACTTCTACTCGGCGGATCTGGTGGCCTTCTCGCCAGGGGAGGCCCTGAAGAAGATCACCCTGCCCGACAGCGATAACCCGCTGGCCCGTCTGCTGGCCGAGCAGGCGGGCCTGTCGCCGCGGCCGCTGCCCCGCAGTGTCTCCAGCCAGTTCGACATCGACTCGCCCTCCGATCTGGCTATCCTGACCCTGGTGGGAGGAGCCGGCCCCCGCCTGCAACGCCTGCTGGACTGCTGGCGACTGGACGTAGCGCTCTATCGGCGGGCGCTGGCCTATTTCACCGACCCCACGGCTCAGGTGCTGGTGGCCGGTCGGACGGGCAGCCAGGTGTGGCAGTATCTGGAGCGGGAGACGGCCTGTCGGGTGCGCTTCTTCGCCGAGGAGCGGGGCATGCAGGCCGAGGGGCGCCTTCAGGGCAGCCAGGCCCGCTCGCTCTTGGGCTTCTATCTGACCGAGGTGGGCGTGGAGCGCTTCTTCGCCACCCTGGCGGAGCTGGCCGACGCCGCTTTCCTGGACACCCGCGTGCTGCTGGCCCACCTGGGCATCGAGGCCAGCCGCGCCGACCGCTTCCTCTCGGACGCTGGCCAGCATGAGGCGATCGAGGAGCCGTTCTTGCGCCAGTTCACCCAGGCAGCGCAGCATGTCCCCATACCGGTGGTGCTGGGTGGCCATTCGCTGGTCTCCGGCGGCCTGATGGCCCTGGTGGAGTACGCCTGGCAGGAGCACGACCGTCGGCTGGGGCCGTAGGGCGGGGTGGCAGATAGAACCCCAGCCTTACCTAGTTGCCCTTTCCAGGCAGACCTAAAGGTCTGCAGCTACGAAATGGAGGGCGGCGGAGGTCGTAGCTGCAGGGCTTCTCCGCCGAAGGCGGATGCGCCCCTGGCGCAAGCCCTGCCTCTTGGCGAGCTATTCTGTGCATGACCATCGGGGGTCGCGAATCAAACCACCGGCCCGCAGGCCAGAGCCGACGTTGACGCTGGCCCGCTTCTGGACTAAACTGAGGCAGATATCAAGAGGAGCGGGCTCTCTTCAAGCGGGCAGCGACGGCGACAGGTAGGCAGGAGCGACGACCTTCAGGGGGTTGGCCCCTGTCTTTTTGTCTAGCGGACTGAACGGACGAGGGGGAAGAGATGGGCGTTCTGAAACAGCAGGACCCTGAGGTGGCGGCGATTATCGAGCGCGAGGAGGAGCGGCATCGCCTGGGCTTCGAGCTCATCGCCTCGGAGAACTATGCCAGCGCCGCCGTTCTGGAAGCGCTGGGCACCGTCCTCAGCACCAAGTACGCCGAGGGCTATCCGGGGAAGCGCTACTACGGCGGCTGCCAGTACGTGGACGAGGTGGAGGAGCTGGCCATCAGCCGGCTCAAGCAGCTCTTCGGCGCCGATCACGCCAATGTCCAGCCCCATAGCGGCGCCGAGGCCAACCGGGCTGCCTACACCGCCCTGATGGAGGTGGGCGATACGGCCATGGGCATGAACCTTGCCCAGGGCGGTCACCTTACCCACGGCCTTGCGGTCAACTTCTCGGGGAAGCTCTACCACTTCGTCCACTACGGCGTCGCCCGGGAGACGGAGCTTCTGGACTACGATGCGATGGTCGCTCTCGCCCGCGAGCACAAGCCCAAGGTGATCGTCGTGGGGGCGACCGCCTACCCTCGCATCATCGACTTCGCCCGCTGCCGGGAGATTGCCAATGAGGTGGGGGCCTATCTCCTGGCGGACATAGCCCATATCGCCGGCCTGGTGGCTGTGGGCCTGCATCCGTCGCCGGTGCCCCACGCCCATGTGATCACATCCACCACTCACAAGACCCTGCGCGGCCCGCGCGGCGCTATTATCCTCTGCCAGGCGGACCTGGCCCAGAAGATCGATCGTGCCGTGTTCCCGGGCACCCAGGGCGGGCCTCATATGCACAGCATCGCCGCCAAGGCCGTCTGCTTCGGCGAAGCCCTGCGCCCGGAGTTCGCTGAGTATCAGCGGCGGATCGTGGAGAATGCCAGGGTTCTGGCCGAGGAGCTTCAGGGCCACGGCCTGCGCATCGTCTCCGGCGGCACCGACAATCACCTGCTCCTGGTGGATGTGGGGGCGAAGGGGATCACTGGCCGCGACGCTCAGGTGGCTCTAGAAGCGGTGGGCATCACCGTGAACAAGAACACCATCCCCTACGACGAGCGACCGCCGATGGTGGGCAGCGGCATCCGCATCGGCACGCCGGCCGTTACCAGCCGTGGCTGCGGGACGGACGAGATGCGCCTCATCGCCGCCCTCATCGCCCGCATCCTGGCCAACATGGACGACGAGAAGGTGGCGACGGCCGTGCGTCGAGAGGTGAGGGAGCTGGCCAGCAGCTTCCCTGTGCCGGGCATCCCTGGCTGAGGGTGGGAAGGCATAGGCCGGAAGCCATAGCTGGTTCATGTTTGGGGGTCTGGGCTCCTGGGTTCACACACCCCTCCCCGACAGGTCAGAGCGGCATGGGGAGCTGACAGCGGAAGAGACGGAGCGAGATCGCCCGCAAAGCGGCTGCGGCGCGCTGGAGTGAGCGCTCACAGACCTCTAGCCGCACGCCTAATCTGTTTCCTGCGAAGACTCTGGATGTCTAGCTGCTCGTGTGCCGGTATTTTGCCTTTTAGCCATATTCGGAAATGCTGAGGCGTCCGCGCTCCCCGGAGCTTTTCCTCGATGTCGGGCAACTTGTTTGTCAGCATCAAGTGAAGTTGGCGGGGCGTCACCTTGTTCTTGATCCTGTCGATGCCGCGAACCCAAACCGTGCTGATCTGCGACTTGATGATATCGTCGAGGTGTTCCCGCCTGGCCTCGTCGTCTTTAGTTATCCAAGTGTATCCAGTTTCGGCTAGGTAGGAGATTAGCTTGTCATCCTTGACGCCACGCTTGCCCTCACGCAGTGCTGAGGTGATGGGGTAGTCAACCATGCGAAGGGCATCGCCGACTTGATGTGGCAGGTTCTCATCCAGGAAGAACCGAACATCGGAGCTGTCAGGCGGCTCTCGCGAGCGTTGCTTCCCACTCAATAGCAGCCTCTATCTGTTGACGGTCAACCGCATACCAGCTAGCCAGCCGGTCAATTGTTTCGCCCGTTTGATGAAAGGACCAGATGGCTTCGGTTTCGACACGTGTACCTTCGATGCAGGGCGCGCCGAATTGAATATCCGGATCGATCAGCACCCCTGGCATCGGACGCCAGATGGCACTGATGCCAGCCGCATCGAACTCTAGCCCATGGTGCACCGGCAAGAGATACTCCTTCAAGAATTCCATCGCCAATTGTCCCTGTTTGGTCACAGCCAGCAATCCCATGAACTCAAGGAATATATCTGAGGAACTAGACCATAAGCTCTCCGTCACAAATGGCTGGGGGCTACCAGTGAGGCTGCGGATGTAGCTTTCACTACTCAAAATTGCGGGGAGTGATAGCCCACGCGAACGCAGAATTACAATCATCCTCATGCGAACCAGCTCTTCAAACGTAAGAACTATGTCGCGCCCAGAGTAATCTTCAACCCCACGCCGAATCCATGCGTACAGATGGCGCGAGTTTGGCCCTATGAATACCCTGCGTTTCTTCTCCCATAGACGCAATACCATTTCTGGCGGTGGTGTGGTCGCTCTCAGATATAGCGCTGCATCCGGCACGCTGTAGATACCTGAATATGGTCGGCGCAATGGGGTGGCTCTTGCGTTCATGCACTGCCCTTCCGGTTTTCTGCCCATAACTAGACCTCCCGTCTCTAGTGTTGTATACTTTACAAGATGGGAGCGATCGCCGATTTGTTGAGGGTGGTGCCCCTCTCAATCGGCTCCCGTTTGGTGGCCTAGCTCAAAGCCTGTGGTTAGTATACCACAGGCGATTTTCTTCCCTGGCTGCAGCTGTAGCAGGCCATGAGCGGACGATTGGGGAAATCGTCGATTTGCTGGAGTCAAGCTGACTCACTATCCAGAGGCCGCTTCGCTTGTGAAGGAAGCAGCCGCATGCTATAATTCGCTGCGTCTTATGGTCTGCGGCGGGTGAACTTCGGGGTTCGCCTGCTAGCAGAGGGGAAGGGGAGCGAGCCCTTGCGCGACTACGAGATTGTAATAATCATTAGCCCCGATGTTGTCGAGGAGGAAGTGCCCGGCACTATCGAGAAGGTAGGCCAGTTCATCACCAGCCGCGGTGGCGAGGTGGGCGAGGTCAATCGCTGGGGCCGAAGGAAGCTGGCCTATCCCATCAGGCGGTGCACCGAGGGCAACTACGTCGTTACCCAGTTCAAGCTTGACCCCACTCAGGTGGCCGATCTGGAGGCGAGCATGGAGCTGACAGAGGAAGTGATGCGCTATCTGGTCGTGCGGAAGGAGGAAGGCGAAGGCGCCGCCCCCTAGAAGTACGTGGGCGTCTTGGGGGTTGAGCGAAAGGAGCGGGCGCGATGGCGGGCTTGAACAAGGTGATGATTATCGGCAACGTGGGCGCGGATCCGGAGATGCGCTACACTGCCAATGGGAGAGCTGTCACGAGCTTCCGCGTGGCTGCCAACCGCAGCTTCACCACGCCTGAGGGGGAGCGACGGGAGGAAACGGAGTGGTTCGCAGTGGTGGCCTGGCAGAAGCTGGCCGAGCAGTGCAGCCAGTACCTTCAGAAGGGGCG
>JALHUG010000181.1 GCA_022866185.1 Dehalococcoidia bacterium | reverse complement strand
GCCCTGCGCGACGAGCTCCATCTCCTCGGGGCGAGTGGAGGCCGCCGGCTCGTCCACCTGGATGTAGCGGGCGCCGGCCTTCTCCAGCTCCACCGCCTCCTGGTGGATGACGCGGGCCATGTCCAGCACCGCCTCTCGCCGTGACTCGTAGTACTCATCGAACGACCAGTCGACCATGGTGTAGGGGCCGGTAAGCATCCCCTTAACCGGCTTGGTGGTGAGGCCCTGGGCGTAGCGCCACATCTCCACCGTCATCGGGCCCTGCCAGTGGAGTTTGCCGATAATGATAGGCTTCCGGTAGTAGCGGTTGCCATAGGAGCGCACCAGGCCACTGATGGCCATGCTCTCTGTGAGGAGCTCAGCGAAGTAGGCCACCATGTCGCCCCGTTCCATCTCCCCATCCACCAGGATATCCAGGCCCACCTCCTCCTGAAGCCGAATCACCTCGGCAGTAGCTTGCCGCTCGAGAGCCGCCAGCTCCTGCCGACTGATCTTGCCCAGGGAGAACTGGTTGCGGGCCTGCGTTAGGTAGTCCGGCTTCGGAAAGCTGCCGACAGTGGTGGTAAGCAGTCCCTTGCTCACGCTAGCACCCCCCATCGGCAAGGTTTGCCGCACCCCAGCCTGTCCTCCGAAGGCGGATGCGCCTCCGGCGCAAAGGGTCGGCCAGCGTCCCTCGGCATCATGCCGCGTCTTTCAAGGCGCGGTGGGTCATACCCTCTGCCGCCTATCACGCTAGCACCTCCTGCGTGCGCCGAACGCCCGCCACCATACGGGCTAGCTTTGCCTGGGCTGCCTCCCGCGGCAGGTACTCCAGACCGCAGCTCGGATTGACATAAATGGACTCCGCCGACACAACATCGCTCACCCGGCGGATGCGCTCCACGATCTGCTCCACCGTCTCCAACCTGGTGTTGCGAGCGTCGACTATGCCCAGGCCGAGCTTCTTGGTGAAAGGCGCCCTCCTTATGATCTCGTAGTTGGCCGGCCCCATCACGAAGTCCAGCCCGATGGCTGAGAAGGGGAGCTCCATGATATGGGGGAAGAGGCCTTCGATATCGCCGAACCAGGTATAGAGATGGGCCTCGGCCGCCACGCCCTCCATCATTCGCTCCAGAGCCTGACTGAATAGGGGGAAGTCCTCCTTCTGCTTGAGGATAGCCGGCTCGTTGACCTGGATGATGGACGCCCCTGCCTTCTCCAGGGCCAGCACCTCCTGCCGCAGCTCCTGAGCCAGGGCCAGCACCAGCTCACTGAAGCTGCCGTAGTGCTCGTTGGCTGAGAGTGCGGCCAGGGTATAGGGGCCAGTGACCAGGGCCTTCACCGGCCGCGGGCTGTGGGCGGCAGCGAAGCGGTAGTCCTCGGCCGCGATCGGCTGCTGCCACCGGACAGCACCTGTGACTATCGGCTGGCGATAGTAGGTGTTGGTGTCGAAGTAGCGGATGAGGCCGTCGATGGTGAAGCCCTCCATCCGGCGGGCGAAGTAGGTCTGGTCGTCCTCCCAGCGGATCTGGCCGTCGCTGACGATGTCGATACCAGCCTCCACCTGCTCCTGGATCGCCTCGATCGTCACCTCATCCTCTACCCGCCGCAGTTCGTCCTGGCCTATCTCCCCCCGCTCGAGGCGAGCGATGGCAGCCCGCAGCCTGGCCGGCCGCGGTCGATTGGGTATCTTGGGGTAGCTGCCTACGACGGTTGTGAGCATGGCTTGCTCCTTCTCCTTGCCGCCCCATGAACGCAAAGCGAGGGCCGGAGGATACGACCCTCGCCCATCTAGCCTAGCGCCAACTCCATTGGCGCATCGTATTCTAGCATCCGTCAGAGATGGGGGTCAATGGAGCCTGCTCGCTAGTACCGGTTTGCCATTGGTGGCTTCATTCTCGCCCCCCCCCCCCCGACCTGTCGGGGGGGGCATCAGATTCACCTCCCCATGCCCCAGCCTTGAGGCTGGGGTCCTGTCCCAACTATTGCTCGCCAATCCTTACCATCACTACACCCTGAACTTGTTAACATAACCGCCCCAGCCGCGTCTATTTACTGGTAGGGATGTGATTGGTAGTGGTGGATCGGCGGGGGTGAACGAAGGTGGACCTGCAAAAATACGAGAGCCTGGAGCCTGTCGAGGGAAAGAAAGACCTGACAGCTCAGGTGCTGCACTGGGCCCGCGATAGAACGGAGGCCTTTGAAGGGGGCAGTGCAGTAACCGAGGTGAAGCCTTCTCAAGAAATGGAGACGGAGACGGAGACGAAACCGAGGGTGTCGCCGAGGGTGATCGTTGTTGCCCTCCACGAAGGCGCAGACGACCGCGGCGATGCCCACCTGTTTGCGGACGTTCAGGCCGCCGGGCACTTTGTCGAGACTCTGGTAGAAGACGGGCTCGATCAGCAGCGGCTCACCGTCTTCAACTGCACTCAGCTAAGCGTTCACCTAACCTACCGTGCGGTCGTCCACTTAAAGACCGGCGAAGCGCTGGAAGAACCAGACGTCGAGGCGACCCCCTGAGCAGCGATGGATGTGCGCAGGAACCACAGCTCTGAAGATGCTCCGGAGGAGCAAAGCCTGACGGCGCACCTGCCAGAGTGGGCGCGCGAGCGGGAGAATCGCCACTGGTACGAGGCCCCAGCCGCAGCCCGGACTTCCCAGCAAGCTAAGCTCGAGACGCCGAGCAAGCTGATCGTCGTCATCCCCCACGAAGGCGAGGACGACTGGGCCAAGGCACGCGTCCTCGACAGCCCAGGGGAGGCTGCGACACTGGTCGAGATGCTGGTGGGGGATGGCCTTGCCCCCGCGCAGGTGAGCGTCTTCAGCGCCACCCAGATAGTCGTAGACGTGGACTATCGACCTGTGGTCAAGCTCAAGGCCAGCCGCAAGCAAGCGAAATCGCCAGCATAGGCAAGACTCCTAGGTGCACTTCTTTCCTATCTTCCCCGAGTACAGGGACACGTCGCCCACGACGGTTAGGTGGTTGTCCATGTTGAGGTCCAGTCGCTGCATCCATTTGGCGCTGGGGTCCGGCGGCCCGTGCGCCCCGATGCGCCCCGCATAGTTGGAGACGTCGCCCACCACGCTGATAGCCTTGTCCATGCTGATGTCCAGGGGCCAGGCGTCGTCGGCGCCGACAACGTCGGGGCAGGCGTCCAGCGGGTCGGTCTCCAGGTAGCACTCCACGTTGTCGAGCGACAGATCGCTGTCCGTGTCGCCGGTGATGCTGCAGTCCCGCGCGTGCGCTTCCAGCATGAGGTCCATGCTGATGTTGCCCACGGTCGGGTCGCAGACGTTCGGGTAGCCGACGAGGGTCACCTGGTTGCTGAAGAAGAAGGGATAGTCGCCCACCTGCCAGCACCAGACGCCCATGTCCTCCTCGGCAAACGCGGTCGAGCTCGCAGGTATGGGATCGGGCAGCAGGAACCAGGCGGACAGCTCGGGCGTGATCGCGGGCACGGCACCGAAGGGATCCGCCACGTGGACCGTATCGCCCACCTTCAGGTTCACGCCATCCTCCACGAGCTCGGCAGGGCCAAAGTACCAGTCGCCTACGTCGTTGATCCTGTAGAGCGCTCCCTCGGCAATGCCGATCGTTTCCCCCGCGTAGGCGACGGTCACGTACCCGTGGCAGGACTGGGCTGGCAAATTCATCTCCTTGCGCACCCGCACCTGTTCGGCAGGGTCTGGCCCGGCGTTGTAGATTTCCTTGGCGGTATCCCAGTCCTCCCACTCCTCGAGAGGCAGGATGTAGGACGGAGCGGGGCCGAACATCCAGTCCTTCACTTGCAGGTCGGCCTCGCCGCCCACGCAGCTTGCCGTGCCGGTGAACGACGTTTGAAGCGGCTCGGTCGGGAGCAGGTCGACCACATGGGGGTTCGCCGGCCGGATGCTGGCCAAGATGGTCTGCGGGGGGTAGTCCCCCGGCTGGAAGCAGTTGAAGACCGACTCGCCAGCCACAGGGCGAGCCTCGCCCGGGCTCAAACCGAGCACGGGTTTGTTGATGGCCACGCTCAGGTCGCCGTTGCCGGCGAGCGTGATATCGTAGGTGGCGCCCGCCGCCGCCATCCAGCCGGAGGCGCACATCACCGGCGGCCGGATGGCCGTCAGTTGGTCGATGGAGCAGTCACCCCAACCGTCGGTGTCGGGTCCGTCGCCCTCCGCGTTCTCCGATTGCCCGTCGTCGTCGTTGTCCACGCCGTCGTAGCAGGTCCAGGGGAACTGCATCTGCTCGGGCGTCTTGTCGGGGTCCGACGGGCTGGAGCCGAACATCCACTCCTCCCCGTCGGAGTAGCCGTCGCCATCGGTGTCAACGCACTTGGGGTCGGCGGCGTCCTTGCCCCACATGAGGTCGTTGTCGTCGCCGTCGCTACAGCTCCCCGGCACATGAATGCTCTCCGGCGTTTTGAGCGAGTCGCCAGGGTCGGACCGGAGCAGGCCCTCCACGTTGTCCGCCCAGTCGTCACCGTCCGTGTCCTTCAGGCCCTCGGGGCCACCGATGCCCAGGCCGGGCGATTGCGCCTCCAGGGTGACGATGAAGTCCTGCACTGAGCTTTCGCCGTTGTTGGCGTTCACGATCACCGGGCTTATGTCGGCGTAGGTCACGTACAGGTTCCGGGGGGGGCTCGGGCCCGACAGGTCGCTCAGGTAGCCGTGGGTGTAGGCGGTGCAGGCCACCAGCATGCGGGTCCCCTTTTGGTTGTTGTCGAGGTCGGGGTCGATGATCTCCTCTGGCGGCTCAAGCACGTTGTAGATGCTGAACGGGTGGAGGCTGGTCCACTCATCGCAGGCTACGTCGAGCTGCTGCTCCTCGATCACTTCGACGCCTGTGGTCAGCGTCACCGGCCGGTGGAGCTCCAGTTCCTTCTCCACGTCCGGCACGCTGTCCGCCGCAACACAGTAGCCGGGCTGCCAGGGCTCCGGCTGCGTCACCATCATGCACGGCACGTCGATGGGGCCGACGCCCATGGGGATCTTGCAGGGCACGCACTTGTTCGAGTGGTCGGGGTCGAAGTACTGCGGGCAGTGCTGGAGGGTCAGTGGGCTGTTGCTGGGCGGCTTGATGTACCAGGGGACGCCGTCCTTGACGCTAATAACGTCGGTCGGCCACTTGCATTCCACCGACACCTCGCTGACGGTCCCGCAGTCGTCGATGTCGAGCTCGTCTGTGAGGCCGTCCCCCAGGCTCCAGCCCGCGCCGTTGTCCAGGTCGTCGTTGCAGGCGTGGAGGCCGGCTGCCTCTTCCCCTATGTGGGGGTTGACGCATTGGGGGTCGGGGTCGTAAATGCCGATGCCGGGACAGCCGTCAACGTCGCAGCCGTCGCCGGCGTCGCCGTCGTTGTTCAGGTTGTCGTTACAGGTGGTGAAGCCGTCCTCCTTGAGGTCGGCCCGGTAGGCGGGGGCATCGAGCTCGGTGGTGTCCAGGGCGGTCACGGGTGACGTGGGCCCGTTGTTGAGCAGGACCTCGTTGACGAGGTAGTGGGCCTCGTGGAGCTTGGGTTGCCCGTCGATCCACAGCTTGGCAGGGCTGTCCAGGGGGTCCTCGTCCACCCGGGTGTCGCCGTCGTCGTCCACGCCCTCAAGCTGCTCCTCGCCCGCGTCGACCTCGGTGTCGCCGTCCCAGTCGAAGCGGCCGCCGCCGTCCTCATCTATGAGGTAGTCGCCGTCGTTGTCGATGCCCAGGAAGCCGTTGGCTGGGTCCTCGTCGCACTTGGGATCTCCCTCCGGCGGGCAGGGATAATTAGGAATGTAGGGAAACATGTCGCCGTCGTCGTCGATGCCGTTCGTGGGGTCCTCGTCGACCGCGCCGTCGCAGTCGTCGTCGCCGTTCCAGGGGCAGCCAACTCCAGGCCGGTCCTCGCCCTCGTAGCCGTCGCCGTCGTTGTCGACACCGTCCAGGGAGTCCTCATTGATGTGGGGCGTGCACTTGGGGTCCTGGCCGTCGGTGAGGGTGTTGCCGTCGTTGTCCACGCCGTCGCAGCAGGTGCCCCTGCCCGCCGGGACGCGAGCGCCGGTGGCCTCGTCGCCGTCCATGTCGGTGTCGCCGCAGTAGAAGGGCTTGACGTAGACATCGACCTTCTCCAGGTCGGCCTGCGGCGTCGGCGGCTGCCCCCAGATCCGGAAGGCCAGGTCGATGGACTGGCCCGGCGGCGGCTGGCCCTGCGGGTGACCCGCCGGGTACCTCAGCTCCGACCAGGTGAATGGCCCGGGCTCCGTGCCAGTCGCCCAGACGGCGTCGTCCTGCCAGTGTTGGTACGAGGTCTTCCAGCCGAACAAGACCTGCGGGTTCGGGTCGGCGTACACGGCTTGCACGTCCAGCCAGTAGATGACGGGCTGCTCCGGCGTGCCCTGCTGGATGAACTGCTTCCACGAAGCAATGGTGCAGGTGTACCGCCACACCTGATAGTCCGCCGGGAACTCGTACATCTCGGGGCCAGGTATGTAGAAGCCTTCTGGCATCCCGGATGCCTCAGGGGTGGCTACACATTCGCCCGTCCCTTCGACCCAAGTCCAGAGTGGTGAGTCCGACGGGTGGCTGAAGGGCGTCCCGGGAACGTTGGAATGGATGTTCAGGGTGAATGAAACGTTGTTGGGGTTGCCCTGGGGCGGCATGTCGTGGTACCACGAGCCCCAGAACTCGATCTGGGTGATCGGGCCGGTCTGCGTGCACTGGAAGTCGTCGGCCAGGTAAAAGGGAGGGGGCGTCGGGGGCTGCTTGTTGCTAGCAAAGACGTCCAGGCCGCTGGGTGTCAGGTCGGGGAGCTGCTCCCACTTGATGGTGTCCTGTTGCCCGTTGGCGGCGGGCGCAGCCTGCGTCTCCCCGTCAAGCGCGTGCAGCAGGGCCAGTAGTACAAGTGGGGCCGCTACCGCCAGGATTACTACCGCAAGTATTGCGCCGATCTGCTTCTTGGTCATCGCAGGTTCCTTTCCGGGAACAACCTACTATCGCAGGCCGGCGGTGCAGTAGCGCCCCCAGGGGTATTCGTGGTTGCGTTAGGTTAACGCTTGCTTAGTACGTTAATAATACGCTTCTTGTGGAGTTTGTCAATACTTTAACCACGTGTGGTAGCGTAACCCATTGTGTGTAAAAAGGGGGGCGTACCCTTTACAGCAGGCAAGAGAAGAGCAAGCTGCGAAAGGAGGACGCTCATGGTGAGCCCCCGCCTGAGGCGGGTCCGCCTCCGGCGGATGTCGAACCACGAGCGCAGCATGGGGCAGCAGGCTAGAGGTAGGCCGGGTCCAGATAGAAGGGCCGCATCTCGTGGGCGGAGGGCACCGCAATCCCAGCAGCGAAGAAGCGGAAGTCGGCGCCGACACGGGCAGCGGCCGGCAGGAAGGAATACAGCCCGTCCTCCGGATCGAGATGAATGGAGAGGTGGTCCCGTCGCCAGGATGCCGCCACCCCCAGCAGGTGACAAAGCAGGTCCACCATTTGCCGCTCGCCGCCCTCAGCGTACCCGAAATCGAACACGGCGGCGGCGCTGCTCGTTGTCTCCTCACCGCTGGCCTTCACCCGCCGCGTCATCCGCCACCACCGGCCCAAATCCAGCAAGCCAGCCACCGCCACCAGCCGGCCAGCCCTTCCCTCGATGCCCCACCAGTTCTGCCAGCCGTACTCGGGAGTGCGTGTCAGGCGGGCCTGGAGCCGCTCTTCGGTGTACGGGGCGAACAGCTCCTTGCCGGCGTGGGTGCGGTTCAGCAGGGCAACGACCTCCTGCGCCCGCTCGGGCCCGAGGCGCACCGCAGGGACTTCACTTTGCGGGCCAGCCTCCGTATGCAGATCGATCAGGTGAAGCTCCTTGGGCCAGAGGGGAATGCCGCCTCGCTGGACAGCGGTCAGCGACACCCTGTTATCGGCGGAGATCAGCCAGTAGGCAGAATCGAAGGGCTTGCCCCTGACCCGCCAGGACTCCATCAGGGCCCAAATCAGCACACTGCTGATACGCCGCTGCTGGAACTCGGGGCGGGTGCGCCCCTTCTGGATGTAGAGAAGCGCCCTCGGCTTGCCCAAGAGAGGCGCCTGGTGCCAGGCGGCCGCGCACACGCCCACCAGCCGTCCGCCCTCCTCGGCCACCATCACGCGCGCGTCATCTTGGAGGGAAAGAGAGGCGAAGTAGTTGGGGCTACGGTCCATGCTGAGCTCGATCTCCCCCAGATCGAGCGGCGAGCTGCGCTCCAGCTCCAGGAGCGCCTCGTTGTCGGCGGCGGTAGCCTCCCGGATAGAGAAACTCACTGCCATGGGAGACATGGCCTAGCCCACACCCGACCGAGGCTTCTTGGGCGCCGGGCCGGGCCCCGCCGTGGTAGCTTAACTCTCGACCCCCGCCTCAAGGCGGGGGCATCGGATTCGTCTCCCCATGCCCCAGCCTTCAGGCTGGGGTTGGTTGTTAACCCAGCAGCCCAGAACCCCTCAAACACGCCCCATCCTCTCGCTAGCCCACAGCCGCCCGCGGCTTCTTGGGCGCCGGGCCAGGCCCCGGCCCAGTGGGACGCCCCACCAGCAGCGCGGGCAAGACGCCCATCCACACGAAGATCGCTCCGACCAGGAACGCACGGTCGAAGGCCTTGGCGGTGCTCCTGGCGAAGATGGTTTGCATCTCCTGTGACAGATCGTCAAGGGTTGGCCGCAAGGGATCAGCGACCTCGGGCCCGGCAGCCTGCTTCACCCGATCGTAAAGGTCGATGGTCGGCTTTGTGCCCGACCGCACCGCCTCCTCCAGGTCCTCTGCCCGGGTGCTCTCGATCCCCTCAATGATGCCCTGCTTGACCTGCGCCGGCAGGTCGGACTGCTCGACCAGGGTCGCCGCCTGCTCCTGAGCCGCAGTTACGCGCGCGGGTAGGGCCGCGATGAACACGGCCACCAGAATGGCCAGCCCCAGGGTGAACCCCACCTGTCTGGCGGTATTGAACACCCCCGCGCCCACGCCTGCCCTTCCGCCTGCTATAGTACCCATCACAGCGCTGGTCAGGGGCGGTAAGGCCAGGCCCGCTCCAATGCCAGCGAGCACGAGGCGCCACGCTATCTGCGGATAGGGCTCTTCGCCTCCCAAACGCCAAGCGAAAAACAAAGCGGCGCCGAAGAAGAGGCTCCCCGCTACCACCAAGGGACGTGCCCCGAAGCGATCCGTTAGGCGCCCGGCCACTGGCCCTACGAGCATGACGCATGCCGGCACTGGCATG
>JALHUG010000024.1 GCA_022866185.1 Dehalococcoidia bacterium | reverse complement strand
GTTCGCTCCATGGGGCTCCCTCCTTACTTGCGACCGCCGCCGCGCGGTCGGGCGACAACCGCCTCCCGCAGGTAGATGGGCTTGAGGCTGGCAGCGTCGTCCGTCTGGCCGGCGGCCAGCCTCCGCCAGGCCAGCTCGGCGATGAAGCCCGCCCGCCGTACCGACATGGCTGTCATGCCAGCGCCAGCCGCCTGTCGACCCAACGCCTCTCTCAGGCTTTCGGCCAACTCGTCCGATATTTCGCCGCAGAACAGGGCTCTCTTCAGCCGCCGCCTTCCCGCTGCCAGCAGGCCGTCCAGCGACGACAGCCGCGGCGGCACCACCTCGCGCCAGCCCGCGGCGGCGCGAGCGTAGACCGCCCAGGCCAGCTCGCCCCGGCCAGCGCGATGGATGGGGCAGATGGAGCCAGGGTAGTCGGCGTGCTGGTAGGCGTCCGCCTCCAGGCGGCCAACGCCCACCAGGGGCAGCCCCAGGGCGAAGGCCAGCCCCTTGGCCGTGCTCACGCCCACCCTCAGGCCGGTGTAGCCGCCCGGCCCGATGCAGACGAAGATGGCCCGAAGGTCGCTCTTGTCCACACCCGCCCGCTCCATGAGGTACTGGAGCGCGGGCAGCAGTTCCGCCGAGTGGTTGCGGGGGCAGCGCCAGGTGAGCTCGGCGACGAGCGCACCCTCCTGAGATAGGCCCACGCTGGCCATCTCCGAGGCGGTATCAATGATCAGCTCCACCCTCGCCCTCCTATGACCGCCTGCGCCGGCCGCCGGCGATGGCGGCCAGCAGCCGCTCGTAGCGCTCGCCGTGCGCCGCGAGCGTCAGGTCTCGCTCGCTGGCGCCGCCGATCTCCAGCCGCACCAGCAGGTGCTCGGGCGGGAAGACCTCCCAGGCCCGGTCGGCCCACTCCACCACCAGGGCTCCGTCGGCGCAGCATTCGGTCAGGGCCAGCTCCTCTACCTCCAGGGGGTCCTCCAGGCGATAGAGATCGCCGTGATAGAGGGTCAGCCGACCCCGGTACTCGCCCAGGAGGACAAATGACTTGCTGGTTACAGGGTCTGACACCGCCAGGCCCCGGCCGATGCCCTGCACAAGGCAGGTCTTGCCCGAGCCCAGCTCGCCGGAGAGGAGCAGGATGTCGCCTGCTTGCAGCAACCGCCCCAGGCGCGCGCCGATGCGTCGCGTCTGGGCGGGGCTCTTGCTCCTGAGCGTCAGGGATGCCGCTACCGTCGCCATGCTGCCCCTCGCAGGTGGTCCCAGCCAGCCCTTGGCGGGGCCAGCTCGCGGCCGTCCTCGTCCAGCAGGCGGACGCGCCGCTGGCGGTCGGCCACCATCTCCCCGATGACGGCGATGGGCACGTCGGCCTTGCCCTGCACCCGCTCGATGACCCCCGGCGGCGCCGCCAGCAGGAGCTGGTAGTCCTCGCCGCCGCCACAGGCCAAAGCCAGGGCGTCCTGGGGGAAGGCCTGGCGCAGCGCAGGGCTGATCGGTATTCTCTGGGCGTGGACGATGGCCCCCAGGCCGCTCGCCTGGCAGACGTGGCCCAGGTCCTGGAGGAGGCCGTCGCTGACGTCAATGGCCGCTCGCACCCCGTCGCGGACCGCCATCTGGCCAGCGGCCAGAGGCGGCCTGTGGTGCAAATGGGCCCGCTTCAGGCAGTCGGCGGCCTCCGCCGAGCCTGCGCTCTCCCCCAACAGGATGCGCAGGCCGCCGGCGGAGTCGCCTAGACAGCCCGTCACCGCTATCGCATCGCCGGCGTGGGCACCGCTGCGGGTCATCAGCAGCGGCTCGCCTCGATCATCGACCAGCGCCTGGCCGATGAGGGTGACCGTCACCATCGTCGTATCGCAGCCAACGATGTCCCCGCCCACGATGGCTGTGGCGTATTCCTTGCCCGCCTCCAGCATCCCGGCCAGAAGCTCGTCCACGTCGGCCACCTCCGTCTGTGCTGGCAGGGCCAGGGTCAGGAGGGCCTGCTCGGGGATGCCCCCCATGGCGGCGATGTCGCTCACGTTCACTGCCAGGGCGTTCCAGCCAAGGTCTCGCCAGGGGACGTGTGGCAGGCGGAAGTGGGTGCCCTCGATGAGCGTATCGGTGGTGACTAGCTGCACGCCGCTGGCTCTCCAAGCAGCGGCATCGTCGCCGATGCCAATGACCAGGCCAGACGGCTGGCCGCCCTTGGCGAAGGCCTCGGCCAAGCGGGCGATGAGGCCGAACTCCCCCAACTCAGAAACCTTCACAGGCCCGATTATAAGCTATCGGCGGTAGACGCTGAAGCCCGCCGCCAGGCGGCCACTGGTTCGCCGTTGGTGGTTTAGTTCTCGACCCCCGCCTGAAGGCGGGGGCATCGGATTCGCCTCCCCATGCCCCAGCCTTGAGGCTGGGGTTGTGTGCGAACCTGGGAGTTCAGAATCCACCAACCATGAACCAGTCACGCCGGGCGGCTGTGCAGCCCTGACCCAGCGGGTGATATGCTATAGGCAGAGTGCGCATCGCCATCATCGCCGATGTTCATGCCAACCTGGAGGCGTTGGAGGCCGTCCTCCGCCACGCCGAGGAACAGAAGGCCCTCGGCCAGGTGTGGTGCCTGGGCGACATCGTGGGCTATGGCCCCGACCCCGCTGCCTGCATAGCCCTCCTGCGCCGCTTCGACCTGCGCTGCGTGCCCGGCAACCACGACCATGCCGCCATCGGCCTCCTGCCCACCGACGACTTCAACCGCGATGCCGCCGCCGCTGCCCACTGGACGGCCAGCCAGCTTTCCCCCGAAGAGCGGCAGTACCTGGAGAGCCTGCCTCACGTCGTTCAGGAGGGAGATTTCACCATAGTGCACGGCACCCTGCGCTGGCCCATCTGGGAGTACCTCGACTCCCCTGACGCCGCCCTGGCCCACCTCCAGCGCCAGCAGACGCCCTTCGGCCTGGTGGGCCATACCCACGTGCCGATGCTGGTGGTGGAGGACGAGAGAGAGAAGGAGGGCTGCCAGATGCACTACCTGGGACAGCGGACGACGGTAAAACTGGCTGAGGAGCGCCTCGTGATCAACCCGGGCGGGGTCGGCCAGCCTCGCGATGGCGACCGACGCGCCTCCTATGCTGTGTACGACGCCGATGCCCGCACCGTCACCCTCCACCGCCTGGAGTACGATATCGCCTCCACCCAGAAGAAGATGGAAGCGGCGGGCCTCCCCCGCTGGCTCATCTACAGGCTGAGTATCGGCCAGTAGACAGGCGTGGCGGCACTACGTTCTGCTGAGCGTCGCGACGGCTTCCTCCCGTCCGACCATCCGAACGAACGCCTCCACCAGCTCGGAGTCCAGTTGCGTGCCGGCGCAGCGCTGAATCTCGGCCAAGGCCTCCCCGGTAGTTCGCCCTTTCCGATATGGCCTGTCCAGGATCATGGCAGAGAATGCGTCGGCGATGGCCATGATGCGCCCCAGCAGCGGTATCCGCTCCCCCTCTAGACCGTTGGGGTAACCCATGCCGTCGAACCGCTCGTGGTGATTCAGAGCGGCCTCCCGTACCTGCTCCACGTCTGGCAGATCGACGAGCAAATGCTCGGCGATGACCGTGTGGTGCTTCACTACCTCGTACTCGCCGGGCGTGAGAGGGCCGGGCTTCCTGAGGATGCGCTCAGGTATGCAGATCTTGCCCACGTCATGGAGCAGGCCGGCGATGCGCAGCGTCTTCTGGACCTCCTCGGAATAACCCAGCTCCTGGGCCAGCATGACCGCGCACTCGGTGACGATCTCGCTGTGAACCTTGGTGTAGTGGTCTTTATTGTCGATAGCAGTCACCAGGCTCTCCAGCATGCCGAAAGTGCCCAGCTTGCGCAGCTCTGCTTTCTGCTCCTGGATCTTGGGCCGCCCGACGATCTTGCCTCCCAGGCTCTTGGACTCGTAGAGGTTGGCGTCGGCCACCGCCACCAGCTCGTGGCGTTTCCGTCCGTCCTCGGGGAAGACAGCCACGCCGCAGCTGACAGATATGGGGATGCGCTCGCTCCCACGAGCCTGGAAGTGCTTTTGGGACAGCCATTCTTGAACTGACTGCGCGAAGGCAAATGCCGCTTCCCTATCAGCCTTCGGCAGGATGACCATGAAATCATCGCCACCATAGCGACCGGCCAGGCCGTTGTCCTGGCAAAGCGCGGCCAGGTGGTCGGCGATCATCTTGAGGACCTGGTCGCCGGCCGAGTGGCCGTAGGTGTCGTTGAACAGCCTGAAGTTGTCGACGTCCATCGCCACGATAGCCAGCGACTCGCCCCGCTGGGACGATGCCTGCAAGGCACGCTCCAAGTTGGCCTGGAGGGCGCGATGGCCGTACAGGCCGGTGAGAAAGTCCCGATCGGCCTGCTCTCGAGCCTCCTCATACTGCTGGGCCCTTTCCAGTGCTATTCCAATCTCCATGCCAAGGGCGTTAATGAGGGTGATGTCGTCGGCGGTCAGGGCCGGCGCCTTGGCTAGCTCCACCTCCAGAACGTGGCGGGCAGATTCTCTCCGACCCAGAGCAAGGTAGAGTCTACCGCCTCCATCGCCCGATGGGTGGGCCTTTTTGGCTGCGCCATCGCCATTCTCTGGAATGAGGATGGGCTTTCCTTCGCTCGCGCTAAGCTTCACCCGCTCGACGCTGGCGGGCGAGAGTGCCACGTCCGGGTTTTCCGATCGCCGCTTGGAGTTGCTGGCCCAAGGCCGGGCCTCGCCGTCCTGTACCTCCCACACTGTGACCTGCTGGCTTCCCTGGCACTCAGAGACCAGCTTGCGGCCCAAGGTCAGCACGCCTTCGGTGCTGAGAGCCTGGCTAAGCGCCGATGCAGTCCTGTGTAGAAGGGAGAGCTGCTCGTGGCGCCGCTGGAGCTCATCTGTTCTCTTCAGCAGAGCTTCCGTCATCTCGTTGAAGCTACGGGCCAGCGAGGCTATCTCCTCCGGGCCGGATACGTCTGCTCTGACTTCGAGGTCTCCCGCTCTGATCGCCCTGGCTTGTGCCCGCAGCGCGGCCAGCGGGCGGATCACCCTGGTGGTCAGGGCCAGCGCACCGCCAACGGCCAGCAGCATGGCCAAGCTGCCAAGGCAGGTCAGGGTCCACAGGGCCCTGCCGGCAGCGTCAGATGCTACCGCCCGCTCAGAAGCGTACGTCTCCTGCTTTTCCTGGGATATCTGCTCTGCGCTCTCGATCGCCTGCATTGCGTTGGCCAGAGCGTCGGACTGAACGCTGCCCTGCAGTTGCTTTACCGCGTCCAGGTTGCCCGCGAGCACCAGGGAGACGGCGATGTCGCCTAGCTGCTCGATCTCGTCTATACGGCGAGACATCTCTTCCAGCGTCGCCAGGTCCTCCGTGTTGCCTTCGGCCAGGGCCTGGGCTCGCGCTTGCTCCAGGTCCTGGTCTAGCGTCGCTTGGGAATCGCGGTACATATCAGCCAGTGGAGCGTCTCCCGTAAGTATCAATCCGGCAAGGGCAGCGGCCTCCGCGAAGAATTCTGCGCGCGCGTGCTCCAGCGTCGTAGCGGCCACGGAGGTTTCCTCAAGCGACTTCAGCCGCGACCGATGATCGCGGGCGTTCCACACCGCCACCGTCGTGATGGCGCCCAGGAGGATGACGAACAGCACAATCGCTGCCGCAGTCTGCCCTCGCGCTGACCTCAAGATGCCCATTGTGTCATGCTCTTCACTGTCTATTCAGCGATTGCCTCAGCCGTTAGGTCTACGCTGGGCAGTGCGTGCCTTCGGGCAACTCTCAGCCCGGTGGGCAGCGCTCACTCATTGGCATAACGATCCGCGACAGGTATCCACTTGTAAGGACGCATGCCCGTAGGGTTTCGCTACAGGGCAAGCATCCTTGCTAGCGGGCGTGTGCAGTGTTCAGTCCAAGTGAGAGATGGAGCGTCAGGCGGCCTCTGCCCGCTCATCCTGAGCCTGTCGAAGGGTGAGCGGCCAACAAGCTCATCATAATTGTTCA
The DNA here is from genome assembly GCA_022866185.1 of Dehalococcoidia bacterium. Lineage (GTDB taxonomy): Bacteria > Chloroflexota > Dehalococcoidia > SM23-28-2 > SM23-28-2 > SM23-28-2. Next base: position 570 of record JALHUG010000024.1, on the reverse strand, counting down.
GCTTGCGCTCGACCTGTGCTATAATGGGCCGCCAGCCTTGCCCAGCGGCATCAGCCAGGGGCTGAGCCGCCTTGTGGCGGGGGCAGGCTTCAGCGTAGGAGGTCGCGGCTATGGGCATCGACAGCTTGCAGGACGTGCGGGACGTATGCATTATTGCCTTCACCATCGCCGGGACGATCCTCTTTCTGGTGGCCATCGTCATGACCCTGGTGGCAGGACTGGCTGCCACCGCCGCCTTCCGGGCGGCGCGCGGCGTCATCAATGAAGGGGTCAAGCCGACGCTGAACAACGTACGGGGGACGGTCACCTTCATCGCAGACACGACGGTATCGCCGATCATTCGTTTCTACGGCCTCTTCTCGGGGATCAAGCGGGGAATGGGAGTGCTCGCTGGGCTGGGGCAGAGAGGGGGAGGCGGCAAGGGCCGCCAGGAGGGACAGAAGAAATGATGAAGGTCTCGTGCGGGTTCGTCCTGGGTTTCATCACCGGCGCCTGCCTGGCCGCTTTCATGGCTCCCGCTCCCGGCCGCCAGACGCGGGAGCGGCTGGAGGAGGTGTGGCGAGAGCGCAC
>JALHUG010000180.1 GCA_022866185.1 Dehalococcoidia bacterium | reverse complement strand
GTCGTAGCTGCAGGGCTTATGGCGATCAAGAAAATAAGAACACCCCTGAGGGTTGAAACCCTCAGCTTTGGGGAAGCTGCGGGATTTATCCCGCAGAGGTGAATTTAAATAGTCGAACGCCATCAGGCTGGGGTTGCGTGTGAACCCGGGAGGCCAGAGCCCACCAATCACGAACCAGCTATGCTTCCTCCTGGCGGGCCCGCCGCCGCAGCCAGGCCCTGGGAAATCTGAGAGGGGCACGAACAAAGGCAGCCAGGCTGGGGGCAGCCCTGAGAAGCTCGTACAATAGCCGCGAGGGGAAGTCGATATCCCCGTGGTTGTTGATCAGCCCTGCCAGCCTCTCACTCCTGAGCCTTGCCAGCAGTCGCTCCAGGTGGGCGTTGCTGAGGGCGGCAAATAGCCGCCGCAGGTCTGACCCTCGTTTCAGCTCATCGCCTGCATCGGCCATGAATGCCTTCTGATAGCGGGAGAGGAAGGCCGCCGAGAAATCCTCTCGTTGCAGGGCTTCCACAGCCACGCTGGCGGCATGTTTGGCGCCCACCAGGCCCATATAGACCCCTCCGCCGGTTGTGGGCTTCACCTGGCGGGCAGCATCGCCCACCAGCAGGACGTTGTCGCTGTACAGCCTCATGGGGCTCCACAAGGGGATGCGACCGCCCGCCATTGCCAGCATGGGATCGCCGTTGAAGTATTGAGGGAGCCTGGCGCGGAGACGACGAAACGAATCCACCGGCTTCAGGCCATTGGCAGTCCCGGTTCCCACCCGCAGGCGCCCATCGCCCAGGGGAATGACCCAGGCAAACCAGCCGGGGGCCACGTCCTTGTCCAACAGGACCGTCACCTGGTCTCTGACTGCCTCTTTGGCTCTTACCTCCGCTGCCAAGCCGATGACCGTCCTGTGGGACCTGTGCACGCCTAGCTGCTTGGCTACCCTCGACTGGGCACCATCCGCGCCGATGAGCAGCTTGGTCATAACCCGCGTGCGCCGACCGTGCCTCTCCACCCAGGTTCTCACCAGGCCGTTGGCCTGCTCCAACTCCAGGAATCTGGCATCCAGGATGAGCTCTGCCCCGCTCTCCTGCGCTTGGCCGGCCATCGCCTGGTCGAGGCGCACGCGGTCGACGGCGAGAGCATACACCCTGTCGCCACCGATCGGGAGCTGCTCGCCCAGCGGGGACTGTATGACGGCCCTCCGGAGCTCGTTCTGGACGACCTGCTCACCCACATTGGCCAGAGTGAGAGTGCGGGGCGTCACTAAGCCGGAGCAGTGCAAGGGCTGACCAATGACGCTGTGCTCCTCCAGGAGCAGGACGCTGAAGCCACGGCTAGCGACATCCCTGGCCACCGCCGACCCAGCGGGGCCAGCTCCCACGACTACAGCGTCATAGCATTGCTTCATGGTTGACCCCCTCGCCTTGTGCTTGTACCGTGCGCCGGCGGGTGAGAGGCCCCGAGTGGCACTGACAGCGTCGCCTCGGCTGCCTATGGGGCCACACCGGGAATTGCCACCTCCCGCCCGGCATAGATCGTACTTGCATCTGCGATCCCGTTGGCCTCCATTATAGCCGCTGGCGTAACGCCGAAGGCGGCCGCGATGGAGGCCAGGCTGTCGCCCGCCTGCACTACGTAGGTGGTACCCGGAATCATCAACTCTTCGCCAGCTAGAATGGGGCCAGGTTCAGGCATGCCGTTGGCGGCGGCTATCGCCTCTGGGCTGACACCGAAGCGCTCGCCGACCGAGGTTAGTGTGTCGTCGGGTTCGACCACATAGACGAGCCCACCAGCGCCCGCTGTCAGGACGGGAGGAGGTGGCGTGGGCAGCGGCGTGGGGCTGGCAGCCGACGTGGGGCTGACAGTCGCCGTGGGTTTGGGTTGCGGCGTGGCTTCCGCCTGAGGACCTTTCACGTCAACCCACAGATGGACAGCCCTATAGGCCTCATCCACCCCGTCCACCCCGTCCTTGTAAAGCAGGAACTCGACCTCTTGGCTGTTCCCCGCCTGGTTGGGAGCCAGAGTCATCGGCTCCTCCCATCGTTCGCCGTCCTCGAGCCTCAACCTGTCAGTGAGGCCGGCTGCCTTTTCGGCCACTGTTGCCTCTATCCTGTAACCTGCGTCTTCTCCCTCGTGATTCACCACGCCCAGGGTGACCGTCAGACTGTCGCCCAGCTCAAGCGTTCGTGGGTAGCCCTCGGCTCTGCCGTCCGGGCCCAGGATGTAGAACTCGGTGAAGCTCTCTGAGCTGCCGCGCGATGTCGCCAGGAAAGCCGCCGCGCCAAACCCTATCGAACAGAGTACCACGATCAGGACCGCGGCTACCCTAGCCAGGCCAACTTGAGACCACCTCGGCAGGGAGACATTGATGGCGAAGGCTTCCTCCGCCGGAACGGCCCGCCTTCTATACGCGGCAGCACCTGCGCCCATCACGATGAACAGGGTCACGAAGGCCAGAATGGGATTGAGGCGTATGCCCCACGGCGAATAGTTCAGGCCTAGGCCGATAAGAGGAACGATGGCGATGCTCAGGCCGAAGCTAAGGGCCACTCTCTCGATGGGATCGAGATCCCCCTTGCGGGGATACAGGGCGGCGAGCAGGGCATAGCCAGGGAGCAGGAGGAGGAAGGGCAAGCCGAGAACGATACGAATCGGGCCCAGCGCGGGAACGAGAAGCACGACCGCAACGGTCGCCAGGGCGCAGGCCGCCGCGATGATAAGGTCGATATTTCTGGTGAACATCAGCCCTTTCGCTCCTGAATTCCGTTCAGAGGGTGGTGCATTCCCAACCGAGTTGTTCTATAATCTGGGGTTAATAACCCATACATCCTCGGGGGTAGCTCTTTCCGCAAGCGGGAGCCGCGCAAAGAGGCGCGGCCTCCAAGGGGAAGACCGGCCCGGCTGTTGCGGCAGTCAATGCCGGTGGAAAGGGCTGCATCCCGAGGATTTTCGATCTTAACCCTTGGGGTTGGAAGGCTGACCCACATGCGCAGTGGTGGCCACCAGGCCGAGGCAACTGTTATCAGCCGCCCGCCTTTCATCCCCGCCGTCTGGGCCATTCGCGCCAGGGCTGTGCCTATAATGCCCATCCTGGCCGTCGTCTACGTTATCCTCATTGCTGTTGCCGAGCTCCTCACCGTAATGACCGATGCCCGCTGGGGCCTCGCCCTGCACATCGGCATTCTCACAGCCCTTCTCGTGCAGGCCTCCCTGGTAACAAGGCAGCCATACCACAAGCTGCTGCTAGTTCTGGCACTTGCCCCTCTCGTCCGCATTCTCAGCCTGTCAATGCCGCTGGAGAATCTCGATCTCATGTACTGGTACGCCATCGTCGGCGCGCCCTTGATGATCGCGGCCCTTTTGACGGCCCGTACCCTGGGCCTGAGCTGGCGCAGCATTGGCTTCAGTGTGCGGTCCCTCCGTATTCAGGCGCTGGTAGTCGCCACCGGCTTGGCCTTCGGCGTCGCCGAGTACTTCATCCTCAAGCCTAAGCCCCTCATCGACGAGTTCAGTTGGGGTGCCTTCTGGCTACCGGCTCTCATCCTTCTGATCGGCACTGGCTTCAATGAGGAGCTGGTGTTTCGAGGCGTCATGCAGTCAGCATCCAGCGATGCCTTGGGAAAGTGGGCCATCCTATATGTAACCGTCGTTTTCGCCGTCCTCCACTTGGGCTACAAATCGGTGGTCGACGTGGCCTTCGTGTTCGCGGTAGGGTTGTTTTTCGGCTGCGTGGTGGCCAAGACGCGCTCCCTCTTGGGCGTCACCCTTTCCCACGGCATAACTAACATCGCACTATATCTCGTGGTGCCCTTCCTGGGCATCGCCGCCAGCACCACGCCCAGTATTGGCGTGCAGAATGTGCAGATTTCTCCACATGAGTTTGCACAAGAGGTGCAGCGAATGCAGGCTCTCGTCCCGCCGCCTCAGATAGAGCCAATCCCTTCGGGCACGCCCACTGCTACCCGCACTGCCACCGCCAAACCCTCCCCCACCACCACGCCCGGACCGGCGGAGGCGCCGCCTCCCCAACCGACAGAGGCGCCCGGCCCGACGGAAACCTACATTGTCCAGCCCTACGATAGCCTGTCCGATATCGCCGCTAAGTATGAGACGACCGTCGACGAGCTCCTGCGCCTGAACGACCTGGCGGAGCCGAATCTCCTCTATACCGGGCAGGCCATCCTCGTCCCCCGCCGATCCGAAACGGCTGCCAGTACGACCGTGCACATCGTGGAGGAGGGGGAAACGCTTGGCCTAATCGCTGAGAGGTACGGCACAACCGTCGAGGTCTTGCTGGGGCTGAATAGTCTCCCCGACCCCAATGTCGTTCCTGTAGGTACGTCCCTGGTCGTGCCCCAACCGCCGTAGAGACGGCCCCCCCAGCCTCCTGGCGAGAGCCCAGCAGGGCTCGACGTCCTGATGGCCTGACGGTAAACAAGAAGGAACTGGCCCCCATCAGGGGAGCCAGTTCCTAACCGGGTACGCCAAACGTGCTACAGTACTTCTACGACCTTCGCCGCCGCGATGGCGCCGAAGACGAGAAGCAGAGGGATGATCCCTACATTGAGGGCACGACCCAATGCCCGTAACCGAGGGCGACCATCGGCGCCCGCCAGCTCCTTGACCGCTAGGAAGACGATGAGCGTCAACACGGCCATGAGCCCCAAGGACGCCGCTATCCCTACGGCGGTGGTTATAGTAGACACGGTTGTCGTCGTCACGGTGGATATCATATTCTCACCCGCCTTTCACGACGACGCCCGATTTGCATTCACCGTAGCACAACCATCGTTCGCTTGTCAATGCCCTGAATCTGAGCTCACTGGTTCGCCGTTGGTGGTTTAGTTCTCGACCCCCGCCTGAAGGCGGGGGCATCGGATTCGCCTACCCATGCCCCAGCCTTGAGGCTGGGGTTGTGTGCGAACCTGGGAGTTCAGAACCCCCCAATCATGAACCAATTACAGTCTGAGCGGCAGGAGGCAGCATGGGGCCACCAATGTGCTGGACGAGTAAACCCGATTGCAGCACAGAATCCTTTCTGCTATTATGCCGCTGTGACAGATATAGCCGTATTGGTTCTCAATCAGAACTACGAGCCGCTTAACGTCTGCAATGCTCGCCGCGCCTTCGTCCTAGTGGGCCGAGGCAAGGCCGAGGTTTTGGAGAACGGGCGAGGCTACCTGCGTAGCCCCTCCTTCGTTTTTGAAATCCCCTCGGTTATTCGCCTCGTCTATATAATCCGACGACCTCGCCCCCGGGGACGCCTCTGCCGCCGCGACGTCTTCCTGCGTGACCGCCACACCTGCCAGTACTGCGGACGTCAGACGCGAGACCTTACCTTGGACCACGTCCTCCCCCGCAATCGGGGCGGCCAGCACGCCTGGGACAACGTGGTGGCCGCCTGCAAGGACTGCAACCACCGCAAGGCCGGTCGCACCCCTGAGGAAGCACACATGCAGCTCATCCGCCAGCCTGCCCGACCCGCCTTCAACCCCTACCACCCCTTCTACCACTACCTGGATGAGCAGGTCGAGTGGCGCAAGTTCATCCCCGGCTGGCAGCCCGACTCGGGCTTCTACTAGTCTCCCGAAAACCCCCACGAGTTTCTCGTTCGAACCACCGGCTTCGCCATCGCTCTCACATGCCCCGAAACACCGTTCACACACAACCCCCCCCGACCTGTCGGGGGGGCATGGGGAGGCAAATTCGATGCCCCCACCTTATGGCGATCAAGAAAATAAGAACACCCCTGAGGGTTAAAACCCTCAGCTTTGGGTAAGCTGCGGGATTTATCCCGCAGAGGTGAGTTTAAATAGTTAAACGCCTTCAGGTGGGGGTCAGGAATAAAGCCATCAACGGCGAACCGGTCCTGAAACACCGCATCGGTTGACACGGGCGGGGGCGGAGACTAGACTGAGGGCAAATCGAACAAAGGCGACGACGGAGACGAGTAGAGTGGCTCATCTGCCTGCCCCGATAGCATCGGGGCGCAGCGAGTCCCGGAGGGTGGAAGGGGACGCAGCCCTGGCCGCTCGAAAATCCCTCCCGAGCCGCCGACCGAACGCCCCGACTGGTCGGGGTCAGTAGGCTCAGCCGGAGCGCCCACCGTTACCAGGGGCGGGGGCATAACCCCGACGCGTCGGGGCGTGCCTCGAAAGAGCGCTCCGACTTCGTCGGGGAACAAGGGTGGTACCGCGGGTAAGGCCCGTCCCTTAGGGGACGGGCTTCTTGATATAGGAGGCCATCGGGCTTCCCAAAGGCGCGAATAGTATGACGGCGGACATAGTGCTATACGTTGGCTCTATTGTAATCACTCTATGGGGGATAGCCCACGTTCTCCCAACCAGGTCTTTCGTTGCTGGTTTTGGACCAATGTCACGGGACAGCAGGCGAATCATTACGATGGAGTGGATTGCAGAAGGTCTAACGCTGTGCTTTGTAGGCTCGCTGGTGCTGCTTATCACCGCCCTGGACGGGTCTCAAGATCCCGTTTCCCGTCATGTGTATAGAATATCTGCCGTGATGCTCATCATCATGGCAGGATTGACTTTGCTGACTGGCGCAAGAACATCGATTGTGCCCATAAAGGTCTGTCCAATCGTAAAGACCACTGTTGCAGCGCTGTTCCTCGTGGGGAGCGTGTTGTGAGTGGGCGACCTAGCCCATCGCGTATCGAGTAGGTGACAGCCATGTTCCAGCCCGTATCCAGCAAGGTGAGCTTCCCTCAGTTGGAGGAGGGCATCCTCCGCCTGTGGAAGGAGCGAGACATCTTCCACAAGAGCATCGACCAGCGCCCGGAGGACCGCCCGTTCATCTTCTACGAGGGCCCTCCCTACGCCAACGCCAGCCCCGGCATCCACCACGTGCTGGCCCGTGTGTTCAAGGACGTGATGGTGCGCTACAAGACGATGCAGGGCTATCGCGTGCCGCGCAAGGCGGGCTGGGACACCCACGGCCTGCCCGCTGAGCTGGAGGTAGAGCGAAGCCTCGGCTTCAAGAGCAAGGCCGACATCGAGAGCTTTGGCATCGAGGAGTTCAACCGCCGCTGCCGTCAGAACGTCTTCGCCTACCTGAAGGAGTGGGAGGCCCTCACCGAGCGCATCGCCTTCTGGCTGGACCTAGACCAGGCCTACATCACCTGCACCAACGACTACATCGAGTCCTGCTGGTGGGCGGTCAAACAGTTGTGGGATCGCGGCCTCATGTACCAGGACTATCGGGTGACGCCCCACTGCCCCCGTTGCGGCACGTCGCTGTCCGACCACGAGGTGGCCCAGGGCTATCGGGAGAACACGCCCGACCCCGCCCTGTACGTCAAGTTCCGTCTGACCTCCCAGAGCGAGGAGAAGCTGGGGCAGAAGGTGCCCGGCGAGGCGCCCACGTACTTCCTGGCCTGGACCACCACCCCCTGGACGCTCCCCGGCAACACCGCCCTGGCGGTGGACCCCGAGGCCGACTACGCCGTGGCGGAGGTGGCCGGCCGCCACGGCCCGGAGCGGCTGATCCTGGCGGCGGGCCTGGTCGGCCTGGCACTGGGAGATGGCTACAAGGTGGTGGCACGCCTGGAGGGGCGAGAGCTGGCTGGCCTTCACTACCAGCCGCTGTACGACCCGCGAGCGTGGGGCGTGGACGCCCGTGGCTTCAATCGGGAGGGCCGTCTGGTGTCGCTGGAGCCAGGAGAAACGGCGGAGAAGGCCCACGCTGTCATCGCTGCCGACTTCGTGTCCCTCACCGAAGGCAGCGGCATCGTCCACATGGCGCCCGCGTTCGGCGCCGAGGACTTCGAGGCCGGCAAGGCGGAGGGGTTGCTCTTCCTCCAGCCGGTCGACCTGCGCGGCCAGATGACGGCGCCCGGCACCCCCTTCGATGGCCTGTTCGTCAAGGAGGCCGATGAGCCCATCCTGGACGACCTGGAGCAGCGGAACCTCCTCCTGCGGCGCGAGACCATCCATCACACCTACCCCTTCTGCTGGCGCTGCAGCACTCCCCTCCTCTACTACGCCAAGCCTAGCTGGTACATCCGCACCACCGCGGTCAAGGATCGCCTGGTGGCCCTCAACCAGCAGGTCAACTGGTACCCGGGGCACATCAAGGAGGGGCGGTTCGGCAACTGGCTGGAGAACAACATCGACTGGGCGGCCTCGCGCGAGCGCTTCTGGGGCACCCCCTTGCCCATCTGGCGGTGCAACGAGTGCGGTCAGCACGACTGCATCGGCTCCCTGGCTGAGCTGCGTGAGCGGGCGGAGGACCGGGCCAAGGCCGAGGCCCTGGACGACCTCCATCGGCCCTACGTGGATGAGATCGCCATCCGTTGTCATCAATACGTGCTTGACGAGGTTCGTGATGAGGAGGTTGTATGCCGTGGCACGGCGCACCGGGTGCCGGAGGTCCTGGACGTCTGGTTCGACTCGGGCGCGATGCCCTACGCCCAGTGGCACTACCCCTTCGAGAACACTGAGACGTTCCGCAAGAGCTTCCCCGCCGACTTCATCTGCGAGGCGGTAGACCAGACCCGCGGCTGGTTCTACACCCTGCACGCCCTGTCCACCCTTCTGAACTACGCCAACCCAGAGCTGGTGCCCTCGGGCATCTGCTTCCGTAACGTCATCTGCCTGGAGCTCATCCTGGACGCCAAGGGCGAGAAGATGAGCAAGTCCAAGGGGAACGTGGTGGAGCCCTGGGCGGTGCTCAATGCGCACGGCGCCGATGCCGTTCGCTGGTATCTGTTCACCGCCACGCCGCCGGGGACGGCCCGTCGCTTCTCCACCGAGCTGGTGGGCGAGGGCCTGCGCAAGTTCCTC
>JALHUG010000179.1 GCA_022866185.1 Dehalococcoidia bacterium | reverse complement strand
CCCGCCGAGCGCACAGGGACAGACGGTGGCGCCTCGTGTCACCTGCCTTCGAGTCCCTGTCCAGGTGCACGAACGCGGAATGTGGTTCCCGCAGCCACCGTCTATGACCGTCTATACAGTGTGAGCACGCCTCGACAAGCTTTCTCAAACGCCGTGGGCTGGGGCGAAGCACTAGGGGGCTAGGATACCGCCCAAGCCTGACCAGTCCTGCCAGCTCGTCCCGTTCCAGTGACGGTACCAGTAGCTGCCACCGGCGTCGCGCCCGAAAACGTATACATTGTTGTCTGCCGTCGCTGCCGCACTGACCTGCCCACTCACCACACCGCCCAGGCCTTGCCAGCCACCCCACGTGCCGCCACTGCGGCGTTGGTACCAGAGGCCGCCGCCAGCATCAAGGCCGAAGACGTACACGTCTGCGCCAGCGGCTACAGCCGACGGGGAGGTACTGAGCACACCGCCCAACCCTGACCACGCCTCCCAGCTCGTCCCGTTCCAGTGACGGTTCCAGTAGCTCCCACCGGCGTCGCCCCCGAATACATACACGTCGTCGTCTGCCGTCGCCGCCCCACTGACCTGTCCACTCAGCACACCGCTCAGGGGTTGCCAGTCACCCCACGTGCCGCCACTGAGGCGTTGGTACCAGAGGCCGCCGCCAGCATCAAGGCCGGAGACGTAGATGTCTGCGCCGGCCGCCACAGCCGACGGGGAGCTACTGAGGATACCGCCCAAGTTTGACCAGTCCTCCCAGATCGTCCCGTTCCAGTGACGGTTCCAGTAGCTGCCACCGGCGTCACGCCCGAATACATACAGGTCGTTGCTTGCCGTCGCCGCCCCACTGACCTGCCCACTCACCACACCGCCCAGGCCTTGCCAGTCACCCCACGTGCCGCCACTGCGGCGTCGGTACCAGAGGCCGCCGCCAGCATCAAGGCCGAAGACGTAAACGTCTGCGCCAGCCGCTACAGCAGAGGGGGAGGTACTGAGCACACCGCCCAACCCTGACCACGCCTCCCAACTCGTCCCGTTCCAGTGACGGTACCAGTAGCTGCCACCGGCGTCACGCCCGAATGCGTAGGCATCGGTCCCCACCGCCACGGAGCTTATGGGAGGAGTGTCATCCTCTGGGACTCCCTCAGTGTGCGCGCCGTTATAGCCGACGAGAAGATTGTCTACCACTCCACATGCGTCGTGAAAAACTGTCGCTCCCTCTGATTCATCGAAGTGCCACAGGGCATGAGTGTGTTCATCGCATGTGAAAGGAGCTGTGGGCACAGCGTAAGTCGGGCCCGCATAGCGAGCAAAATCTGAAATGCGCAATTCGTCGACCTCCCCACCTAATCCTCCATCGAATCGGAATCCCACTTCTAAGGGCTTGGCAGAGTTGTTGATGGCCGTCCCGAAATTTGTCAGGTCGCTGAACGCTGTGCCATCCAAATAGATCCTCATTTGACCGGTGTCTTTGTAGAAAACGCCAGCTACGTGGTGCCAACCCTTAGAGTAGGGAGGCCAGGCGCAGTGCTCGAACCCCCACAACTCTCCGGAAGGCGGTGCCAAGGCTAAGCCGATACAACCGACGATGTGCGAACCTGACAAGTACCGCTCTGCATACAGTTCGTAGGCCTTATCCTTAATGACGATGGCTGCCCGGCGCAGCTGGGCAGGGTCGTAGAACCAACCCTCGATCGTGAGACTCTCGCCGGGTTCATCTCCTACATCCAGCTCAGTTTCGTCCTCGGCTTGAGCATAGGCGCCATTCGCGTAGTAGCCCAAGACAAGCCTCCCAAGGAAGGGTGGAGTCGTGGCCGCGCCCATCGTGCTGGTGCAGTCCACCTTGGAGCGGACAGTGCCACCATAGTCGGGTATGTCTTCGGGGACGTCGGCGGCCATGCGGCGCTGTGTCCCTAGGTCCACACAGCCTCCTAGGTCGTCGGCGCTCTCGCCCGTAGCCTCGAAGATAACCCGAGGCTGAACACCAAAGGCGCGATCATTGCGGTCTGCCGAGGGAGCCGACTCGGCTCTTGAGCCTCTGTAGACAAGCTGGACGGTGCTGGCGATGCCGCCGCCTAGCGACCCACCCGCCTCCGCGGTCGCATCTACGGTGCTTTGGATGTTTGTGAAGGGAGGAGTAGGGGTTGCGGTGGCATAGGCAAAGGCGTCGCTGGCGGGCTGCGCCCGGGCGCCGCTACCCTCAGGTAGCTGAGCCACAACCACCGCCAGGAGGGCCGCGACGCCGAGCACTATTCCGGGGCCGAGGAACATAGACCCCCGCGGTCTCTTCACTGACATACGCAACCCCCACGTCTCGAAGTGCGCTCATAGTAATCATAACGGAGCCGACCTGTCAATCCTATCGCCTCATCCTCTCATGAAGAGTCACTCTCGGCCCCTCTAGCCACGCAAATCTCCAGGACGGTAACTCTGTCGAGGCCCCAACTCGCCAAGCCCTAGGATCCCGTTAGAGCCATAACGCTATCTCATGAAGATGACCGCGGCCTCCTTTAAGCGTCCCTGGCCTGTTTACACCGGTCTCTAACCGGGCGCGGCCGAAGGCTATACAGCGGTGGTATTCATGAGAATCGGGATGGTGGAGGTGCTGTGGGTGGCGGGCCTCTTCCGCTGAGCTAGCCCCGACGCCCTGCCCGGAAAGCAAGAGGCCGCCCTTCGGCGGCCCTCGCCTTGCATGCGTTGTGACGTTACGTGTGGCCTGGGGCGGGAGACGGGAATCGAACCCGCGTGACCTGCTTGGAAGGAACAAGCTCACCACACAGGGCAGGGCTAATTGCTGACCCCTCAGATTCAAGAACTGGGGTGAAACCGGGGTGGGGTTGAGCCCCCAGAACTTGCGCCAAGAGGGCCACTAACCGCCCAATGCCAACCCAAGATCTTACCCTAGATTCTACTTCCTGTTTACCGCTTGTTCATTTGTCGTCCTCCCTGTAGCTCCTACACTGGAAGTGGACTGAAAGAAACGGCGGCCTTGTCCTCGGATCCGACGGTCGGCAAGTGAGGATGGAGCTGCCGGACGGAGAACGGGTTGCCTTCTGCAACCACCATCCAAACGGAGGGTACATCGAGTGGACGGCCCGGAACTGTGGAAGCAAAAGCGGAATGGGTGGATACCCGATCTGAGTGTCATCGGGATGGGCCGGGTAGGGCTCGTCACTGCCCTGAGCTTTGCCGCGAAGGGGCATCGCGTCCTTGGCGTCGACCTGGACTATCGCATGGTAGCCAAGTTGCGAAAGGGACAGGCGCCTTTCTTCGAGCCGGGACTCCATGAGCTTCTGACGAAAGCCCTGGACTCCGGGAACTTGGAAGTGAGCGAGGCGTATGATGAGCGGCTATTGCCTGCTCGGATACATTTCATCTGTGTGGACACGGGCTCGGCGGATGGGGCAGCCATCGACCTAACTAATCTACGCTCCGCCCTCCGAGACCTTTCGCCGTACGTGCGGCCGGATGCCGTCGTGGCTCTTCGCAGCACAGTCCCACCCGGCACCACCGAGGCCGCCAGACGGTTGCTGTCCAAGAACGGTGTTGGCCCCTCCGTAACCTGCAATCCCGAATTCCTCCGTGAAGGATCGGCCGTGGAGGATTTCTTTAACCCCGATCGGGTGGTTCTAGGCGTGACTACGGAAGAGGCACGGGAAGCCCTTTTGGCCCTTTACCTGGACTTCCCAGGGACGAAGATGGTCTGCCATCCCAGGACCGCCGAAATGGTCAAGTACACGTCCAATGCCCTACTGGCCGTCAACATCAGCTTCGTCAATGAGATCGCCGGCATCTGCGAAAAGGTTGGCGCCGATGTCAGGATCGTGAGTCGGGCCCTAAGGCTAGATCACAGATTCGGTCCTCATGCCTACGTGGAGGCCGGTCTGGGGTTCGGTGGCTCCTGCTTGCCTAAGGATATCGCCGCCCTCGCGCTTGTGGCCAAGCTGGTCCAGCAGCCGACGAGGCTGCTGGTGGCCGCGCGACAGGCCAACGATGCCCAAAGGCAGGGGGTCATCGATCGGCTCCTGGACAGGCTCGGCGATCTGGATGGCAGAGTGATCGGTATCATTGGCCTGGCCTTCAAGCCCAACACCGATGACGTCCGGAATGCGCCCGGGCTAGAGATTGCCCAGGGGCTCATCCGCTTGGGGGCCTGGGTCAAAGTCTACGACCCACTTGATGAACATGAGACCTTCCGGCACCCCCCGTACGAGGTGGCGAGAGATATCTACGAGGCAGCGGATGGCGCTGACGCCCTCGTTCTGGCCAATTCTTGGGATGGCTTGGGAGGTGTCCAGATGGAGCGGATCCGGAGCCTTATGCGGAGGCCCCTGGTGATCGATGGAAGGAACGTTTTCGACCCGCGGGCAATGCGGGAGAAAGGGTTCGAATACATCGCTCTGGGCGTAGGCGACGAGCGCCAGCCGCTGCCGTACGGCAGCTTCGACAAGACTTTCGCCGAGCCTGGGGAGCTCATTCTGCCAAGGTCATCATGGGATGGGCTGGACTCTATGGATAAGGATGGTTTCGCAGCATGACGGACGAAGGATACATTGCTCTCAGCAAGCCCACCATAGGGCAAGAGGAAATCGACGAGGTTGTCGATACCCTGCGAGCGGGCTGGGTGACCGAGGGCCCCAAGGTTCGCCGCTTCGAGGAGGCGTTTCGCGACTACGTCGGCGCTGCCCACGCCATCGCCGCCAGTTCAGGCACTGCGGCCCTGCACGTGGCCTTGGCTGCTGCCGGCATCGGCCCAGGCGATGAGGTCATCACCACCCCGTTCACCTTCTGTGCCACCGTGAACGTCATTCTGTACATTGGGGCTACGCCGGTTCTGGCTGACATCCGCCTGGATGACTACAACATCGATCCGGGAGAGGTGGAGAAAAGGATTACAGCCCGCACCAAGGCGATGATCCCCGTCCACTTCGCAGGCCAGCCCTGCGATATGGATCGGCTGCTAGCCCTGGCTCGTGAGCACGGTCTCGTCATCATCGAAGATGCGGCCCACGCCGCCGGTGCCGAGTACCGAGGCCGGCGGATTGGTTCCATAGGTGACATGACCGCTTTCAGCTTCTACGCCAGCAAGAACATGACTACCGGCGACGGCGGCATGCTTGTCACCAACGATGAGGAGCTGGCCCGCCGAGCCCGCCTCTTTGTTCACCAGGGCCTCACCCGTGATTCCTGGGCCCGCTACTCCCACAACGGCTTCTGGCAGTATGATGTCGCAGCCTTGGGGTTTAAGTACAACTTGTCGGATGTCCTCGCCTCCTTAGGGATCCACCAGTTGGCAAGGCTGCCACACCTAACGGAGGCCCGTCAGCGGATCGCCCGGCAGTATCAACAGCTCTTCGAGCCTGTGCCGGAGATCATTGTCCCTCAAGCGCTTGGGGAAGTGAGCCACGTCTGGCACCTGTTCGTGATCCGCCTTCGCACCGAGATGCTCAGCATCGACCGGGGCCGGTTCATCGAACTCATGCGAGAGAGAGGCATCGCCACCTCGGTGCATTACATCCCTATCCACTATCACTCCGCGTATTGCCAGCGCTTCGGTGACCTTCGGGGCCAGTTCCCCAACACCGAATCCGCCTACGAGGGCATTGTCTCGCTGCCCATCTACCCAAGCCTGACAGAAGCCCAGGTCCAGAGGGTGGGTGAGACAGCCATCGACATCATCCGTCGACATCGAAGATGAGTCGGCAGGGGGCTATCTAATGGTTGGCCGAGTTCTGATCACAGGAGGTGGTGGGTTCATCGGGTCCCACCTCATCGAGAGCCTGCTCCAGCAGGGTCGGGAGGTGGTCTGTCTGGACCGCTTCAACCCTCTGGAAGTGGAGGGCGGGAACCTTGCGGCGGCGCGCGGGTCGACGGCCTTCCGGGTGGCCGTTGGAGACATGCTGGACAGTGAGTTCGTGAACCACACCTTCTCCGCTTTCTCGGTGGACGCCATCGTCCACTTGGCCGCCCAGGTCAACCTGAGAGCCTCCGTAGAAAACCCTGGGCCCTACATAGATGCCAAGGTGGCGGGGACCACCAACCTGCTGGCGGCGTGCGCTGAGTTTGGCATCCCCAAGTTCGTCTTCGCCTCCTCCGACTCTGTCTACGGCCAGCCAGAGAGAACCCCCATAGCTGAGGACGCGCCGTTGCGGCCTCTTTCTCCCTACGCCGCCACCAAGGCAGCGGCGGAGGTCTTCTGCTACACCTACTCGCGTCTCTTCGGGCTCTCAGTGATACCCCTCCGGTTCTTTTCCCCCTACGGACCCCGTCAGCGGCCTCAGTTGGCGGTGTCTAGTTTCACGCGGCGCATCGCCACCGGCGACGAGGTCCTCATCTACGGCGATGGCTCCAGCCAGCGGGACTTCACCTACGTGTCCGATGTGGTGGCCGGGATCGAGGCCGCCCTGGATTCCCCTGTGGAAGGCTTCCAGTCCATTAACCTCAGCGGGGGGCACCCCGTTTCCATGCTCTACCTGGTTCAACTCATCGAGCAGGGCCTGGGGGAAAAGGCGAAGATTAGCTTCATGCCAGCGAGGCCTGAAGAGAGTCACATCCTCTGCGCCGACCTCACCCGTGCCCGCAGTATCCTGAACTACCAGCCCAAAGTCTCCATTGAGGATGGGATCGCACTGTTTGTCGCTTGGTGGAAGGCCAGCCATTCAGCGCCGGCAGGGACGTTTCAACCGGCTCCGGAAACTCCCACTAGCCGAAAACGTAACACCGTCCCCTCGCCGCGCTCTTAGGAAGTAGTAGCCATGATGTCAGCTAAGCGCTTGATCTGTCCGACTGACGAGCGGAGCGTCGACGGCCGCGAGGCCCCGCAGGTCTCACTTGTCCTATGCGCCCACAACGAAGAGGAAAACCTCCGCCCTCTGCACTCATTACTGACCAGTTTCATCGATGAGATCGGCCTGACAGCGGAGATCATCATCCTCGATGATGGCAGCACCGACGGGAGCTGGGGTGTCATGAGGGAGATCCAGGCGTCGGACAGCCGCGTCGTCCTCCTCAGACACAGCCGCAATCTCGGCGAGGCCCCGTCCTGGGCGGACGCTTTCCGCGCCGTCAGAGGTAACGTAGTCATATCCATGGATGCCGATCTTCAGGACGACCCACGGGAAGCATCGAAGCTCCTGGCCAAGCTGGAAGAAGGCTACGATATGGTGGCATCGTGGCGCTTTCCCAGGCGGGATCCCCTAGGAAAGCGTCTGCAGTCTCTGGTGGCGAGAGTGCTACAGAGGCTGGTGCTTGGTGTTAGCGTCCACGATTCCGGATCCGGATTGAGGGTTTTCCGCAAAGAGGTCGCCAAGGCGCTGCCCTTGTACGGAGGCTTCCACCGCTTTATGCCAGCCCTGGCGACGGCATTGGGTTTTCGGGTAACGGAGGTGAAGGTCCAACACCACCCCAGGCCAGAGGGCCGTTCGCACTACGGGTTGTCCCGGCTGGCCATAGGTCTAACGGATCTGGTGGCCGTCTTCTTCTTGATTCGCTTCGCCGTACGCCCCCTCCAGTGGTTCGCTCGCTGCGCCCTACTGTTCCTGGCGGTCGGCCTGGCCCTGACAGTCGCCGCGACGGTTCAAGGCATCCTTTCGGAGGACTGGCCGGTGTTCGCACCACTTCTGATCGGCGGGGTGCTTATCGCAGTATGGGGCCTAGGTGTCCTTATGGTGGGACTGCTAGGGGAGCTCGCCATCTACCTCTTTGACCGCCTGGAAAAGGAGCTTCAGAAGGAGCATCTGTAGCTGTTAGGAGATTGGCCATCACGCCAAGCTGGCCCATGAAGCTCGTTTGCCTCCGCAAGACTCTGTCGTTGGGAAGACGCCCATGGACGGTGATAGTCCGGGCTGTGGTGTCGATCTTGCTCCTCGGGTTCATGGTATGGCGGGTCTCGCCTGGGAGGCTCCTTTCCCTGTGGCGCGATGCTGAACCAGTCCCTCTTGTAGGGGCGTTTCTTCTACTGCTAATGGCGCAGGTGCTCAGCGGCTATAAGTGGGGGCTACTCCTCAGAACCTATCAGCCGACTGTGGGTTCGGTTCGGGCCATCAGGACCTACTTCGTTGGCATGTTCTTCAACACGGTCCTCCCCTGGTCCTACGCAGGCGATGGCGTTCGGTCCTACGTGGCCACCACCGAAATGGGCTTACCCCTAAGGCTGTCCATAGCCACGGTAGTGATCGACAGGCTTTCCGGATACCTTGCCCTTCTTCTGTTGGGTCTTCTTGGCCTCGGTTTCTTGTATTGGCCTCTTCCAGCAATGATCGCTCTGGCGGCGGTCGGGGCTGCGGGTCTCATTCTGGTGGCTAGCCTTCTTCCCCGTTACAGTTCCTCAATTAGGGCCCTGCCTGGCCCCGCTGGCCAGCTCTTGGCAGACAGAACTCTCGCGGTGAGCCTCCGGCAGGCTTTGCCCCTCTCCTTCGTATTTCATTGCGTTGCGATCCTCGCCCTCGGTCTGATCATACGGGGCGTTGGCCTGCATCTCCCTTGGGCCTACATCGCGGTGGCGGAGTTGGTGAGCGAAACCGCTTCCGTTGTGCCTCTGTCGCTGGGCGGCATAGGTGTGAGGGAGTTCTCCCTAGCCACACTGCTCACGGCCCACGGCGCATCCCCCGAAGGAGCCACCGCTGTCGCTCTCGCTTATGGCCTTACCTTTGCGGCCCTGGGATTGCTCGGAGGGTTGGTCCTGCCTCTGCGTGAGGTTGCCCTGATGCGAGGATCACTAACTAAGATGAAGGCAGAGGAGACATTGTGAAGGCGCTTCACCGCCGCTGGCCCAGCCTGTTCCGGCGTGTGCCGAGGGATAACGGGGCGCAGGGTTCGGCCCCCGCCGCCTACGTTGTCCTCAAGGATTTGCCTCCTCAGCAGTCCGCTGAACGGGTACTCGTCAGGTGGCAGCGGTGGTTTGGCTTCCTCTTAGTCCTGGGGTTGTCCGCTTCCCTAGTCTTGTACACCCAGACCACTTTGCTCTGCCTATTGGCCGCTTCGGTGTCGATATACGCCCTCTGCAGCCTGTACAAGCTGGCCGTTACGTTGCGGGCCTTTTGGTCGTCTCCCGAGGTACCCATATCAGGCGAGGATATCGCCGCCCTGGATAGGGTTTCCCTGCCAGTGTATACGATCCTGCTCCCCCTCTACCGAGAGGCGAGCGTGGTTCATCAGCTTGTCGAGAGTGTCACTGCCTTGAACTACCCCCGGGACAAGCTGGACGTCAAGATCCTGTTGGAAGCGGACGATCGAGAGACGGCCCAGGCTCTCGCAGGCCTGAAGCTCCCTCCCTCCTTTGAGGTTGTCGAGGTGCCGGAGGGCAAATCTCGGGGGAAAGCGCGAGCCTGCAACTACGGGCTGTCCCGGGCCAGAGGGAAGTTCTGCGCTCTATACGACGCCGAGGATCGGCCCGATCCAGACCAACTCAAGAAGTCACTCATCGCCTTTGCCAAAGGCGGGGAGCGGGTGGCTTGCGTCCAAGCCAAGCTGAGTTACTACAACCCCAGCCAGAACGTCCTCACCCGCTGGTTCACCACCGAGTACTCCGCGTGGTTTGGCCTCGTCCTGCCAGGGCTGCATGCCTGGGGTGCGCCGATCCCTCTCGGGGGCACGTCCAACCACTTCCGGGTCGATGTGCTGCGCGAGGTGGGCAGCTGGGATGCCTTCAACGTCACCGAAGACGCTGACCTGGGCATCCGCCTTTATCGCCGCGGCTGGCGAACCGTCATCATAGACTCCGTAACCTATGAGGAAGCCAACAGCAATCTTTTCAGTTGGATAAGGCAGCGGTCGCGCTGGATCAAGGGCTACATCCAAACGTGGCTCGTGCATATGCGCAACCCGCTGCGCCTCTTGAGGGAGATGGGCCTCCACGGCTTTCTCAGCTTTCAGGTCATGGTGGGGGGTACTATCTTCTCCTACCTTGCCAACCCCATCTTCTGGGCGATGACGGCTGTTTGGTACATCAGCCGTCCCGAGGCTCTCCCTGCGTTGTTCCCCCTTCCAGTTTTCTACATAGGGACTGTCGCCTTCGTGGCCGGCAACCTCTTCTTTGTCTATTCTCATGTCCTAGGTTGCCTGAGGCATCGCCAGTACGGCCTCGTCAAGTACGCTTGGACCATGCCCCTCTACTGGCTACTAATGAGCGTCGCCCTGTGGAAGGCGATTTTCCAACTGGTGCGGCGGCCTCACTATTGGGAGAAGACAGAGCACGGGCTTCACGAGCTGACGCAGGTCCACGCCCGTGCCCCTCGGGGTAGCTATGCTGCGGGAAGTTACGGGAGCGATGGCGTTGAGACAAGACACGGATGTTAAGGGCAACGTAATAAAGTACACCAGCAAGAATCCGATCAAACAGCTCCTGATAAGGCGGTTCCTCAAGCGGATCGCCATTCTCCTGGCACGCAGGTGCCCAGTCACGGTGCTGGATGTAGGGTGCGGAGAAGGCTTTGTTATCGCTTGTCTGCGCAAACGCCTGCCATCCGTTCGGTTAATGGGTCTGGATTGCAGCGAATCAGCTCTTCGGCATCCATTACCTTCCAGCGGCCCCTGCGAGAAGATCCAGGCTGACGCTTTCTCCCTCCCTTTCCGCGACAGGTCTGTGGAAGCCATCTTGTGCCTTGAGGTGCTGGAGCATCTGTCCCAGCCCGGCCAACTCCTGGAGGAGATCGCTAGGGTTTGTAGTCACTACGCCATATTCAGTGTACCCAACGAACCGTGGTTTCGCCTTGCCAACCTGGCAGCGCTCAACAACGTACGTGCGCTGGGCAACGATCCTGGTCACGTTCAGCACTGGGGTATCCGTCCCTTCGCTCGTCTCGTGGCGTCCCATTTTCGTGTCGTCGAGGTAACTGCCTCGTTCCCTTGGTGCATCGTGATTGCCGAGCGCGATACGGAGGTCGACCCTGATTGATGTGATTACCGTGCGAAAAAGGCTCCTGGGGTTGAGAGACTGGCGCAACTACCTGCTGCCGCTGCTTATGCTGCTGACGGTGGCGGTGACCACCGGCGCCTTGGCCTGGTCTTACGCCAACGATAACATCGTCCTTTACAGCGATGCTGTTACCCATCTCCAGATCGCGCGGCGGGTGGTGGACAACATTACCCCTGGAGCCGCACAACTGGGCACTTCTTGGCTACCCTTACGACATGTCCTGGAGCTGCCCTTCATCTGGAACGATCACCTCTGGCACTCCGGCCTGGCCGGGGGCATCGTCAGCACCGTCGCTGCCTGGGGCACTGTCTTCTTTGCCTTTCGGCTAGGTGAGGACCTCAGCGGCAGCAAGTTTGTTGGCTTTGTGGTAGCCCTGCTGGTCCTCTCCAATCCTAACCTCCTGTATATGCAGACCACCCCTATGAACGAATCGCTGTTCATCTGCACTATCCTGGGTTCCGCTCACTATCTCGTCCGATGGGCCACCGACTACCGAGACCGGGATCTCGTGCTGGCGGGCCTCTTCGGCCTGGCCACGGCCTTCAACCGCTACGAGGGATGGGCCTTGATCTTGGCCCAGGCTGTGGTCGTCGCCATCATCGCCTGGCGGCGAGGTGGTTGGGAGGCGGGCGAGGGACTGGGGCTGGCCTACGCCTCCCTGGCTGGCCTGGCGCCCCTCCTCTGGTTCGCCTGGAACTGGGTCCTCTTCGGCAGCCCCTTTGACTTTCTCACCAACTCTTCCAGCTCCCGATCCAATGTGGGCTTCGTAATGCAGGAGACGGCTGCCGCACTGCCCGGCGGCGTCCTCCCCACCGAGCGCGACCTCGCTGCCGACTTTCACTACTATGGCTTGGCCGTCTACCACATGATGGGGCCCATCGTCTGCTTCGCCGCGATAGTGGGCGGTACGTATGTGCTCTGGCAGCTAGTTAGCCGGAGGGGAGATCTCAAGCTGTTGGCGTTACTCAGCCTGGCGGCACCAGGGTTGTTCACGATCTATGCCCTATACAGTGGCAGCGCCGTGATTTGGGTGAAGGAGTTGCCCCCGCACGGGTTTTTCGACGTGCGATATGGTCTCTATTTGTTCCCTCTGATGGCGGGGCTAGTCGCATTGTTGGGCCGTCTCCCCTATGGGAAGCTGTTAGTAAGCGCTGTGCTGGTTGCCCAACTAGCCCTACTGTCTACAGGGATGTCGGTGGTCGCATTTGAGGAGCCCCAGCTCGACGAAGCCGGCTGCGCGCCCCGGGTAGGCTCGGCGTCGGGCCAGTGTGTGGCCCTGACAGGAGCGCCTCAGTATCTGCGGGAGAACTACGACGGCGGGCGCAT
>JALHUG010000178.1 GCA_022866185.1 Dehalococcoidia bacterium | reverse complement strand
GTCAACCTGGACCTCCGGCATACGCAGTCCGGCTGGGTGGAGCTCGATCTCGAGGCACTGGGGCTCGATCCGCACCAACCGTACGAGGTGCACGACCTGCTGAGCGACGCCCGCTATCTCTGGCAAGGAGCGTGCAACTATGTTGAGCTGAGCCCGCAGGTCGTGCCAGCGCACGTCTTCCGCTTGCAGGGGCGGGTCGGCACGGAATAGGACTTCGGACACAGGATGGGGCGGGTGAGGTAAGGGGAGATGCGCGGAGATCAGAGGGCCCACGCCTTAGAGGGCGATCCCCTTTGGTACAAGGACGCCATTATCTATGAGCTCCACGTTCGGGCCTTCTACGACAGCGACGGCGACGGAGTAGGGGACTTCCGCGGCCTGACAGAGAAGCTCGACTACCTTCAGGACCTGGGGGTCACGGCGATCTGGCTGCTGCCCTTCTATCCCTCCCCGCTGAAGGACGATGGTTACGACATGTCGGACTACACCTGTGTCCACCCCGACTACGGCAGCCTGCGTGACTTTCAGACGTTCCTGCGGGAAGCGCATCGCAGGGGCCTGCGCGTTATCACCGAGCTTGTCCTGAACCACACTTCTGACCAACACCCCTGGTTCCAGCGGTCGCGCAGCGCTCCGCCCGGCAGCCGCCGGCGCGATTCGTACGTCTGGAGCGACAGCCCCGAGAAGTACAGGGAGGCGCGGATAATATTCAAGGACTTCGAGTCGTCCAACTGGACGTGGGACCCGCTGGCCAAGGCCTACTATTGGCATCGCTTCTATCAGCATCAGCCCGACCTCAACTACGACAACCCCCGCGTTCGACGGGCCATGCTTGGGGTGGTGGACTTCTGGCTGCGCACGGGGGTCGATGGGCTTCGCCTCGATGCTGTGCCTTATCTGTACGAGCGTGAGGGCACGAGCTGCGAGAACCTGCCGGAGGCGCACGAGTTCCTGAGAGAGCTCCGGCGCCGTGTCGACCAGAAGTTCGGGAGCCGCATGCTTCTGGCTGAGGCTAACCAGTGGCCTGATGACGCCGTCGCCTACTTCGGGGACGGAGACGAGTGTCATATGGCGTTCCACTTCCCGCTCATGCCTCGGTTGTTCATGGCCATCCGTATGGAAGATCGGTTCCCCATCATCGAGATACTTGAGCAGACACCGGCAATCTCCGAGACCTGCCAATGGGCGCTATTTCTGCGCAACCACGATGAGATGACCCTGGAGATGGTCACGGACGAAGAGCGGGACTACATGAACCGGGTCTACGCCCGCGATCCTCAGATGCGGATCAACCTGGGGATCCGCCGCCGGCTGGCGCCCCTGCTGCGGAACAACCGGCGACAGATCGAGCTGATGAACGCCCTGCTTTTCTCTATGCCGGGAACACCCGTGATCTACTACGGGGACGAGATCGGAATGGGGGACAACATCTACCTGGGCGACCGCAATGGTGTACGCACCCCCATGCAGTGGAGCGCCGACCGGAACGCGGGCTTCTCTCGGGCCAACCCGCAGAAGCTGTATATGCCCGTCATTATCGACCCCGAGTACCACTACGAGGCCGTCAACGTAGAGACCCAGCAGAATAACCCCCACCGGCTCCTCTGGTGGATGAAGCGGCTGATCGCTCTGAGGAAGCGCTATAAGGCCTTCGGCAGGGGGAGCATTGAGTTCCTCTACCCGGAGAATCGAAAGATCCTGGCCTTCGTCCGGCGCTATCAGGAGGAGCGCATCCTGGTCGTGGCCAACCTATCGCGCTTTGTGCAGGGAGTGGAGCTGGAGCTGCCTGGGTTCAACGGCATGGTGCCGGTGGAGCTCTTCGGCCGCACGGCGTTCCCCCCTATTGGGGAGTCGCCGTACTTCCTGTCGCTGGGTCCCCACGCCTTCTACTGGTTCGCCCTGGAGCCGCAGCGCGTGGAGGCGCCGCTGGCTATCGCCGCTCCCGATGGCCAGGTGCCCACCCTGGCGGTAACGGGGTCCTGGGAGAGCACCTTCCGGGGCAGGGGCAAGGCAGCCCTCGAGGCCGTCTTGCCATACTACCTGAAGCCGCGACGCTGGTTCGGCGGCAAGGCGCGGGCGATGCGGTCTGTCAACATCATAGAGGCGATCCCCATCGCGCAGGCCCGCGAACATCCGAAATTCTACGTCGCCCTCCTCAGGGTCGACTACTTTGAGGGCGAGGCCGAGACCTACGTGCTCCCCCTCGCCTTTGCCGCGGGCAGGCGGGCCGATCAGGTGTTGAGTGAGTTCCCCCAAGCGGCCGTTGTCCGTCTGGAGGTGGAAGGCGAAGAAGGGTTGCTCTTTGATGCGCTCTGGGACGAGGCCTTTTGTGGAGCGCTTCTGCAGGCGATCGCCCGGCGTCGGCGCTTTGATGGAACGGCAGGCGAGCTGGCGGCCGGTTCAACAAAAGCGTTGCGACAACTGTGGGGCGCGGCCGAGGAGCCCCTGACGCCTTCCGTCCTGAAAGCCGAGCAGAGCAACACCTCAGTCATCTACGGGGACAGGTTCATTCTCAAGCTCTTCCGGCGCCTTGACGAGGGAGTCAACCCCGAGCTGGAGATTGGACGCCTTCTCACCGAGAAGACAACCCTGGCCCACATCCCTCCCCTGGCTGGCTTCATCGAGTACCGCAGAGGCCGCCAGGAGCCCCTTACCGTGGCCATTCTTCAAGGGCTGGTGCCAAAGGAGGGAGACGCCTGGCAATACACTCTGGACGAGCTGGAACAGTACTTCGAACGCGTTCTGACGGGCCAACCGGAGGCGGGTGAGGTCGCTGTACCGGCCGAGAGCCTGCTGGACCTGGCCGAGGAGGATCCGCCGCGGCTGGCTACCGACCTGATCGGACCTTACCTAGAATCGGCCCGGCTCCTGGGCGAGCGCACCGCTGATCTCCACGTCGCTCTCGCCTCCGCCTTGGACGACCCGAGTTTTGTCCCGGAACCGATCTCGCCCTTCGCCCAGCGTTCTATTTACCAGTCCATGCGTAGCCTTACCGGCCAGGTCTTCCAACTGCTGCGCCAGCGCCTGCCGGAGATTCCGGAGGAGCTGCACGACGATGCGCAGCAGCTTCTTGACCTAGAGGAGACGATCCTGCAACGTTTTCAGTCCATCCTTGGTCAGGGGAGCACGGCCATGCTGATACGCTGTCACGGCGACTATCACCTTGGCCAGGTGCTCTACACCGGCAAGGACTTCGTGATCATCGACTTCGAGGGAGAGCCGGCCCGCCCCCTGAGCGAGCGGCGGATCAAGCGCTCTGCCCTGCGCGATGTGGCGAGCATGCTCCGCTCGTTCCACTACGCCGCCTACGCCACCCTCTTCAACCACACTGTCAGTGTCACCGTCCGGCCCGAGGACATCGCCGCCCTGAAGCCGTGGGCCCGCTTCTGGTATCGCTGGGTCAGCGCCGCCTTTCTCAAGGCCTACCTCGCCGGGGCGAGCCAGGTTCCTTTTCTCCCCCAGGGACGGGACGAACTGGAAGTACTGTTGGACGCCCATCTCTTGGAGAAGGCCATCTACGAGCTCGGCTATGAACTGAATAACCGCCCCGATTGGATCAGGATCCCTCTCCAGGGGATCCTAGACCTGGTCGGTGGGCAAGGGGAGCATGGCTAGAGCGCGCGTCCCCGGTCTCAGCACCCTGGCACGCATGTATGGCGTGCAGACCGCCTTCTACGACGTTGAGGATCGCCGCCAGCAGGCCTCGCCGGAGGCCGTCCTCCGCGTGCTGCGCGCGCTCGGCGCGCCCATCGAGGCCTTCGCTGATGTTACCGATGCCCTGCGGCTGCGTCGCCGCGAGGTGTGGGCCCGCGGCGTCGAGCCCGTCACTGTCGCCTGGGACGGTCAGCCCGTCGGGATCGATCTGCGCCTCCCCGCCACGTCGGCTGACGGCAGCGTGCGCTGCCACCTCGCCCTTGAGGCCGGGGATGGCCACGCTTGGAGCTGCGATGCCGGGGAGTTGCCTGTCGTTGACTCCGCTGTTGTTGAAGGCGTGCGCTACCTGACCAAGAGGCTGCAATTGCCGTTTCGCCTGCCGTCGGGCTACCATCGGCTCACGTTGGAATGCGGGGGCAGGCAGTCCGAGACCTTGCTCATCTCGGCGCCGTTGAAGGCCCACAACTCACGGGAAGAACCTGAAAGCAGGTGCTGGGGCGTGTTCCTCCCGCTCTATGCCCTCCACTCACGGAGGAGCTGGGGAGCGGGAGACCTCACTGACCTTGAATCGCTGCTGGAGTGGGTGTCCGGCTTAGGGGGCAGTGTGGTCGCGACACTCCCCTTGCTGGCCGCCTTTCTGGACGATCCCCTGGAGCCGAGTCCGTATGCCGCGGTGAGCCGCCTGTTCTGGAATGAGTTCTACATCGATGTCACCCGCGTACCGGAGCTGCCGAGATGCCCCTCGGCACAGGCCATCGTGGGATCGCCTGAAGTTCAGCACGAGCTTGAGGGGTTGCGCTCGCTGCCCTTGGCCGACTATCGTCGCCAGATGGGGCTCAAGCGTAGGGTCCTGGAGGAGATGGCGCGCTGCTTCTTTGCCGAACAGTCGGAACGCCACACTGCCTTCGTGCGGTTCGTGGAGGCGCATCCGCCGCTGGAGGCCTACGCTCGCTTCCGGGCCACGGTGGAGCGGAGGCGTGCCACCTGGCCGGCGTGGCCCCAGCCGCTTCGGGAGGGCGTCCTGAAAGCGGGAGACTATGATGAGGCGGCGAAGCGCTATCACCTCTACGTCCAGTGGGTGGTCCAAGAGCAGATGCAGGCCCTTTCCGAGAGGATCCGGTCGGCGGGAGCGAGGCTGTACCTCGACCTCCCGCTCGGCGTGCATCCGGACGGCTATGACGTGTGGCGCGAGCGCGGCATGTTTGCCCTGGAGGCCACGGCAGGAGCTCCGCCGGACGCCTTCTTCACCAAGGGGCAGAACTGGGGATTCCCGCCTCCTCACCCTGAAGCGATTAGAGAGCAGGGCTATCGCTACCTCATCGCGTGCCTGCGGCACCACCTCCAGCACGCGGGTATACTCCGGGTCGACCACGTCATGGGCCTCCACCGCCTCTACTGGATACCCAGGGGGATGGAGCCACGTGAAGGCGTCTACGTGCGCTACCCCTCGGAGGAGCTGTACGCCATCCTGAGCGTCGAGTCGCACAGGCACCGCGCCCTCATTGTGGGCGAGGACCTTGGGACGGTGCCCCGCTACGTCAGGTCGGCGATGGCCAGGCATAATATCCAGCGGACCTACGCGATGCAGTTCGAGCTCAGGCCCGAACAGGGACGCCCTGTGGGAGTCGTTCCCGCGGCTTCCGTGGCAAGCCTCAATACCCACGACATGCCGCCCTTCGCCGCCTTCTGGGGTGGCTTGGAGATCGAAGACCGCGACGACAAGGGCGCTCACGCTGAGCGGGGATCACACCAGGCGCTGAAGGGTTCTCTCCTGACCTTGTTCAGGCGCTGGGGGCTGCTGGAAGAGGCAGAACTGAACGAGCGCGCGGTTCTCCGGGCCTGTCTGGCGTTCTTGAGCGCTAGCCACGCCCGGGTGGTTCTCGTCAGCCTGGAGGACCTGTGGTTGGAAAAGCGGCCCCAGAATGTACCCGGGACCTGGGAAGAACAGCCCAATTGGCTAAGAAGGGCGCAATATAGCTTTGAGACGTTTCGCCAGCTGCCTGAAGTGCTCGACGCACTTCGGGCAGTGGACCGCCTCCGGAAGGGGCAGAGGGGCCTACAATGACGCGGGCGCTTGCCTTTTCTCTATTGCTTTTTGGCGCGGGAGCTGTGCGCGCGCGTGCCCGACGATTTGGACGCTACTTTGGGGCGGGACGAGTTGCCACGCTTTTTGGACCCATCCCGCTTGTCCAGAATCGCCTTGGCAGCCAGGTAGTAATGCACATCCTTACCCTCGGGTCGCCCCTCCTGCTCCCAGAGGGAGTGCGCCAGTTGCTTTATCTGGTCTTCCGTGGGCATACCTACCTCCCTAACGAGCAAGCTTATGAGGAAGGGTAGGCTCCTGTCAAGGTTTTTTGCGGCTTTTGACAGTGATTTTCCCGCTGGCAGGGAATATTCATTTCAACGCCGCCGAAAAGTTGTGGTGAGGGCAACGGGGAGGTAAGCTCTGTCAGTGGCGGGGTTACCCGCCTAATGCGACAATAGTTGTGAACGCTTACTGGGGAGGCAGCCGGTGACCTCTGACGTGACTCTTTTCACCAAAGACGACCTTTACCTCTTCAATGAGGGGACCCACTTCCATCTCTACGAGAAGCTGGGCGCGCACCGAATGACGGTGGACGGGGAGGAGGGGATGTACTTCGCAGTGTGGGCGCCGGACGCGAGGCACGTCTTCGTCGTGGGGAACTTCAACGGCTGGGACAAAGGAAGCCATCCCCTAAGGCCCAGAGGGCGGTCGGGGATATGGGAGGGCTTCGTCCCAGGCGTGAGAAGGGGAGCGCTCTATAAGTACCATATCGTCTCGCGGTACAAGGGGTATCGGGTGGACAAGACCGATCCCTTCGCCTTCTATGATGAAGTCTCCCCTAAGACAGCCTCGGTCGTCTGGGACCTGGACTACAGTTGGGGCGATCAGGACTGGATGGCGAGACGGGGCGGACACAACGCTCTGAGCGCTCCCATCGCTGTCTACGAGGTCCACCTGGGCTCCTGGATGCGCGTGGCCGAT
>JALHUG010000177.1 GCA_022866185.1 Dehalococcoidia bacterium | reverse complement strand
CTTGCGGGAGACGGTGAAGGTGACGTCGGTGACCTTCTCCACGCTGGCGTTCTGGACGATGGTGTCCACGCTTATGCCCGCGTCGGACAGAGGCCCGAACAGGCTGGCGGCGATCCCCGGCTGGTCGGGCACGCCGCGCACCGTCACCTTGGCCACGTCGCGGTCGCAGGCGATGCCGCTCACCTTGTTTCGCTGCTCTACCATGTCAGTCCCTCCGTGAATGAGAGTGCCCGGCACGTCCCGGAAGCTGGATGCCACCAGAATAGGCATGTTGTAGACCTTGCCCAGCTCCACCGCCCGGTTGTGCATGACCTTGGCCCCGTAGGTGGCCAGCTCCAGCATCTCCTCGTAGTTTATCTCCTTCAGCTTGCGGGCCTTGGGCTCGATGCGGGGGTCGGTGGTGTAGACGCCGTCCACGTCGGTGTAGATCTCGCAGGTGGCTGCCTCGAGGGCCACTGCCAGGGCCACCGCCGTCGTATCGGAGCCGCCCCGCCCCAGGGTGGTGATGTCCAGCTCCTCGCTGACCCCCTGGAAGCCGGCCACGATGACGATCTTCCCCTCCTTCAGCTCCTTGTGCATGCGCTGGGGGTCGACCGTCAGGATGCGGGCGCGGCCGTAGCGAGCCTCGGTGCCGATGCCCGCCTGCGCACCCGACAGGCTGATCGCCGGATAGCCCATCGCTCGCAGGGCCATGGCCATGAGGCTGCTCGATACGGTCTCGCCGGTGGACAGCAGGACGTCCATCTCGCGGTCCTCCGGCTGGTCGCTGACCTGACGGGCCAGGTCGATGAGCTGGTCGGTGGTCTTGCCCATCGCCGAGACCACCACCACCAGGTCGGCGCCCTTGTCGCGGCGAGCGGCCACCCGCCCCGCCACGTTCTTGATCTTATCGGCGTCCGCCACCGAGCTGCCGCCGTACTTCTGAACAATGATAGCCATCGCCTTACCTCAACCCTTCGCCACTACCTGTGCTCCCGTGTGGCTAGGCCTGGTCACGATCGTATGGCCGGTTGCGCCCTCTCCGGCCGCTGCCGCGGCCGTAGCCCGAGGCGCCTGCCCGCTCATCAATGTGCCCTCGCAGCCTGTGAAGCGCCTGATCGATTGTAACCCGCAGGGTCGTGGCGGTCATTCCCAGCACAGTTGCGATCTGCGCATTGGTGAGCTCTGCGTCGAACTTGAGGCGAATGGCGTCCTGCATAAGCCGCGGAAGCCGCCTGAGGTATGTCTCAATCATCCGGATGTCCTGGCGCTCCTTTGGCGTCAGGCTCTCGGAAGAGAACAGGCCGTCCATCCTCTGCGAGACCTCGGCGCGAGCCCGGCGCGCCGTTGAGCGGTTCGCTAGCTTGTCGTGGACAAGGGCGCGTGCCACAGTGAAGAGCGATGTCTCGAGAGCGTCCCGCGACGGGAGAAGCGCGGCATTGCGGAGGGTGGTCACGAATGTTTGGGTGACCACGTCTTCCACGACATCGCTGTCCCCTAGCCAACCGTACGCGTAGGCAAACACCCTGGGAAAGGAGCGTCTATAGAAATCGCCCATGTCCTGGAGGGTTACTCTTCTCTCGAGTACTGTGACGGTAGCTCCTCTCTCGCTGGGTGCGGTCACGACGGTTCTTCCCTTGATGCCGTGGGTCCTGGCGGTGGCGGACATGGCGCGACCTATCTGCCGCTCGTGTCCCGTCGTAAGTGCTAGCACCGTGGACCCGCCGCCAGAGAGGAAGGCACACAGTGCGCCGGCCTCCCACGCTGCCCGGAAGATGGCGGTCATGGGCCGGAACAGCCTGGCCCGGACCGGCTGATGCAGTCGGTCCTGAGTGGCCACATCGAGTAGCTCTAACTTTCCGGTGGAAAGCGCGCCGACGAGCAGAGCGGCGCGGCCTATGTTGTGCACAGCGTCCGCCCGCGACACCCTGTTAGGCAAGAGGCTGCGGCCCTCCTCGGTTGGCATTTCGAAGTGCGGCACAAACAACACCGCCCTCAGCCCGTCGGGCAAGTCGAGCTTCAGGTGCGCTACGCCAGCGCCCCGGGCCCGCGCCACCTCTTGCTCGTACGGCTCCTCGGCCCGTTGGATCTCTTGCTGCAGCCGGAAGGCCGGCGGGACCCCAGTGCCCCGGCCAACAAGGGCCGGCTCTTCCTGCCACCCGGGCGAAGGACTGTACGCCAACACCTGGAAGCCTCCAAACAGAACCGGGGCCATGTTGTCGGCGTGGCCCTCCAGCTCGCTGCCCAGGGCCAGTATCTCCTCGCGCCCTAGCGGCTCGCCCAGGAGAGCGTTGGCCGCCAGCAGGCCCGCCGCTCGCGCCACCGCGCTGGCCCCCAGGCCGCGAGCCACCGGTATTCGCTGCGTCCACTCGACGCTAAGACCCGCTGGCGGCTGCTTGCCGAGGTGGGAGAAGAGGCGCTGCGCTGCCTGCACCGTCATCCCCCCCAGCGGCGCACGCCCGGGAGGCAGGGGCTCTTCGGAGGCGGTGACCACCACCTCCACCCACAGGTCGAGGGCCATCCCCAGGCAGTCGAAGCCGGGGCCCAGGTTGGCGGTGGTGGCCGGAGCGCGGACGGTGATCTTCTGTGCTGGCATGACTGACTCGATTGTAGCATCGGCCCCGAGCCAGGCTCAAGGAGGCAAGAGCTTTTGCGCCGCTCATGGTGAGCCCATGGGCCGCTCATGGTGAGCCTGTCGAACCATGAGCCCCCGCTCCTTCGACATCCGCCGGAGGCGAATCCGCCTTTGGCGGAGGATCAGCCCCGGCTGAACCGCCGCCGCGCGTACCACCCGCCCGCGCCGAGGGCCACCAGCGCCGCAGCGGCACCGGCAGCGATGGCCGCATAGGGCAGCCCTGCGGCGTCCGGGCCATCGGCGGGGCTAGCGAGGGAATCCGAGCCATCCACTTGCAGTTCTACTATCCCGCCGACACCCGCAGGAGGCGTGGGCGTAGGCGGTGGCGGGGCTTGGAACTCAGTGGCATACAGGATGTCGAAGTCTGTCCCGATGGTGCCGCTCAGGTCATCCCAGGAATCCCAAACCGCCACCCAGTTGCCCGCGCCGTCGGTCGCCACTTGAGGGGACGCGTCACGCCCCGCTTCGGTGGCGGCGTTGGTGTTCAGGGCGGCCGGCGCCGTCCAGGTGACCCCGTTGTCGGTCGACTGCGCCACCAGGATATCTGTGTCCGTCCCGATGGCACCCCCCAGATTCTCAAGGGAATCCCAGACCGCCACCCACTTGCCGGCGCCGTCCGTCGTCACCTGAGGCTCCCAGTCATCCCCCGAGTCGGTGGCGGCGTTGGTGTTGAGGGCGGCGGGGGCCGTCCAGGTGGCCCCGTTATTGGTGGAGCGGGCCACCAGGATGTCTGTTTCCTCCCAGGTGTCGGGCGGGTAGAAGTGGCCGAAATGCCAGACCGCCACCCAGTGGCCCGCGCCGTCGGTCGCCACTTGAGGGCTCCCATGAAGCTCCACTTCCATGGGGGAGTTGGTGTTGACCAACTCAGGCGCCGTCCAGGTGGTCCCGTTGTCCGTAGAGCGCGCCACTAGGATGTCGCTGTCCGATGGGTAGTGAGGCGGGAACAGCTCGGAATCATAGGCGGACGTCCAGACCGCCACCCAGTGGCCCGCGCCGTCGGTCGCCACTTGAGGGTCAGTATCACTCTCCACGTCACTGGCGGCGTCGGTGTTGAGGAACTCGGGCGCTGTCCAGGTAGCCCCGTCGTCGGTCGAGCGGGCCACCATGATATCGCCCTCCGACCGGGCGCCCAGGGGGCGCACAATGTCGGACCTCCAGACCGCCACCCAGTTGCCTGCGCCGTCGGTCGTCACCTGGGAGGGACCGTCCTCCCTCGAGTCGGTGGCGGCGTTGGTGTTGAGGGCGACAGGGGCCGTCCAGGTGCCCCCATTGTCCGTGGAGCGGGCCACCAGGATGTCCAAGTCCGTCCCGATGGTGCCGCCCAGGTCGTCGCGGGAAGCCCAGACCGCCACCCAGTTGCCCGCCCCATCAGTTGTCACTTGAGGGTACCAGTCATCCCCCGAGTCGGTGGCGGCGTTGGTGTTCAGGGCGGCGGGGGCCGTCCAGGTGGCCCCGTCATCGATCGAACGGGCGACCAGGATGTCGTCGTCCGTCCCGATGGTGCCGCCCACGTTCTCGTTGGACTGCCAGACCGCCAGCCAGTGGCCCGCGCCGTCGGTCGTCACTTGAGGTTGGCGGTCACCCCCCGAGTCGGTGGCGGCGTTGGTGTTGAGGGCGGCGGGGTAGCTCCAGGCGTAGGCGGGCGTTCCTCGCCCCGCTACCACCGTCAGCGCCAGCGCTATCGCCAACAGCAGCCCAAGCCTTACGTACGTACGCATCGCTGCACCCCCTGAGCGCTCATGTCAGGCCGGACGGTGCAGTTATGGTAATTCCGTCCGGTGGAAATGTCAACAGGGGAGGCGCGTCATAGAACGGCTGGTCAGGGAGCCAAGTGGTGGAGCCTGCCAGCCGCAGGGCCTACCCCAGCCGCCGCCAGATCGTGCGGGTTATGTCTTCCGGCGGGAGGGTGGCGTCCACCACCAGGAAGCGCTGCGGCTCGTCGGCGGCCAGAACGACTACACACCGTTGACCATATCTGGGCAAACGTGATACACTTCAGGCGCTGGCATTGCGACGATGCCGGCATTTTCCTCTTGTCCCCTCGTGGTGGGCGTAGCGTAGCGGTTAACGCGCCAGGTTGTGGCCCTGGAGATCGAGGGTTCAAATCCCTCCGTCCACCCCAATTGCTTGCCTGCTGACCATCGACCTGCTAACCTGAGGGTGCCGTCGCCTGGGGTGCTCTTCGTGGAAGGCCGGTGGTGGCGAAATGATTCGGGCAAACATAATCATTGCTCCTTGCCTTCTTGCGTGTCTTGTGCTGGCCGCCGCCTGCGGCGGGGGTGGCGAGCTGCCAGAGGGTTTCCCGCAGGACTTCCCTGTCTACGCGAATGCCACCGTTGAGGTTGCTACTGAGCCTCCCGAGGGAGGCAGGTTCTTGGTGCAGTGGCGGTCCAGCGACAGCCCTGACCAGGTGCGGGCTTTCTATGAGAGTGAGCTAGACAAGGTGCCTTGGCAGGTGCAGAACGTTCAGGACATCGCCGAGATGGAGACGACGGTCATCGCGTTTGCCAGAATGGATAGCGGCGGGGAGCAGGGCACGGTGGCCATCGCCCCGGTGCAAGAGGATGGCCAACACGTGACCATCGCTCTCTCCCTCTCCGCTGCGCAATAGCTAGGTCATCCGGTCGATCATCTGGGGTTTCTTCTGAACCCGGTTGACACGCCGCCACCAGGGACGTACTCTCAGGGATGGACAGAGCTGAGCAGCCTTGTGCCGCTCAGGTGTCAGCGAACGATCATGGAGAGCGACCAAGACGGCTGCCATAGCGGCCATACAGACAAAGGCGGGG
>JALHUG010000023.1 GCA_022866185.1 Dehalococcoidia bacterium | reverse complement strand
GGTACGACATCGCCGGCTCCATCGCCCACGCCCGCATGCTGGCCAAGCAGGGCATCATCTCCCAGGAGGACGGCGAGGCCATCGTGCGCGGCCTGGCGGAGATAGGCGAGGAGATCGAGGCCGGCCGGTTCGAGTTCAGGCGCGAGCTGGAAGACATCCACATGAACATCGAGGCCCGCCTGCGGCAGAAGATCGGCTCAGCCGCCGACCGCCTGCACACCGCTCGCTCCCGCAACGACCAGGTGGCCACCGACCTGCGCCTCTACCTCAAGGACGCCATCGGCGGCGTGCTGGCCGCCTTGCGTCGCCTCCAGGGGGCGCTTCTCGACCTGGCAGAGGCCAATCGCCAGGTGATCATGCCCGGCTACACCCACCTCCAGCGGGCCCAGCCGCTGCTCTTCGCCCACCACCTGCTCGCCTACTTCGAGATGTTCGACCGCGACGTGGGCCGCTTCCAGGACTGCCTCCAGCGGGCCGATGTCCTGCCGCTGGGCGCCGGCGCCCTGGCTGGCGTGCCCTATGCTATCGACCGTCAGCTCGTGGCGCGTGAGCTGGGCTTCAGCCGCATCAGCGACAACAGCCTGGACGCCGTCTCCGACCGCGACTGCGTGGTCGAGTTCCAGGCGGCGGCAGCGCTGGTCATGATGCACCTGTCGCGTTTGGCCGAGGAGTTGGTGCTCTGGTCCAGCGCCGAGTTCGGTTTCATCCAGATAGACGAGGCCTTCGCCGGCGGCTCCAGCATCATGCCCCAGAAGCGCAACCCCGACGTGGCCGAGCTGGCCCGCGCCAAGACGGGCCGCGTGTACGGCAACCTCCTGTCGATCCTGACGGTGCTCAAGGGCCTGCCCCTGGCCTATTGCCTCGACCTGCAGGAGGACAAGGCCGGCCTGTTCGACAGCGCCGACACCCTTCTCGCCACCCTGGATGTGATGGCCGCCATGCTCCCGGGCATTCGCGTGGATGCCGAGCGGACGCAGGCGGCGGCTGGCGAGAGCCACACGCTGGCCACCGACGTCGCCGACTACCTGGTGCGCCAGGGCCTGCCCTTCCGCGAGGCGCATGGGGTTGTCGGGGAGCTTGTCAGATACGCCGATGAGCAGGGCAAGGGGCTCTCGCAGCTCACCCGGGTGGAGTACCGCCGCTTCTCGCCTCTCTTCGACGAAGGCGTGCTCAAGCTGGACGTGCGCTCGGCCATCGAGGCCAGGGACGTGCCCGGCGGTACGTCGTCGCGGCAGGTGGCGGCGGCCCTGAAGCGCGCCCGCCAGCGACTGGAAGGCGGAAGGCAATGATCAACGGCATCAAGCTGGCTCCCTCCGTCCTCGCGGCTGACTACGCCCGCCTGGGCGAGCAGGTGCGGGAGGCCGCGGCCGCCGGCGCCGACTACATCCACGTCGATGTCATGGACGGCCACTTCGTGCCCAACATCACCGTCGGGCCGCCGGTGGTGGAGGCCCTGCGGCGGGCGGCTGACCTGCCTCTGGACGTCCACCTGATGATCGCGGAGCCGGAGCGGCACATCGAGGCCTTCGCCCAGGCGGGGGCCAGCATCCTCACTGTCCACCCGGAGGCCGGCCCGCACGTGCATCGCTTGGTGCAGATGATCAAGGGCCTGGGCGTGAAGGCGGGCGTCTCCCTCAATCCGGCCAGCCCGCTCTGCCTCATCGAGGAGGTGCTGGCGGATGTGGACCTGGTGCTGCTGATGACGGTGAACCCCGGCTGGGGCGGCCAGTCGTTCCTGCACAGCGTTCTGCCCAAGATCCGCCGGCTGCGGCGGCTGCTGGACGAGCAGGGCCTGGCGGCCGAGCTGGAGGTGGACGGCGGGATCACGGCGGAGACGGCGCCGCTGGTGGTGGAGGCGGGAGCGCGCGTGCTGGTGGCGGGCACGGCGGTGTTTCGGCAGGCGGAGGGCGTGGCGGCGGCGATGGCGCGCATCGAGGAGAGCGTACGCAACGTGAGGCCGGGCTAGAGGTCGACTCCGCTTTGCAGACGAACGCCCTGGGCTTCTGCCAGGGCGTTTTCGATTGGCGAGGGTGGGGACTAGATCGCTGTCTTGAGCTGGGTGCGCAGGCAGCGGGTGCAGATAGCGATCCGCACCGGGCGGCCCTCGATGGTCATCGTGCGCTTCTGGATGTTGGCCCGGAAGACGCGATTGGTCTTGGGCGCTCGCCGCTCCCACCGTCCGGCGTGCTTGTGGCGGATGTTGCGTCCGTGTGTGGTTCCCTTGCCGCAGATAGCGCATCTGGCCATCGAAACTCGCTCCCTTTGCCCCTTGCACCCGTCAGTGGGCAGGGGTAGAATTCGGCACGCAGGCATCATATCATTCTATGTCGACGAAGAGCAAGGCGAGGGAGTACGCTTGCTCGAGAGCGTTCCGCGTGGCTGCATGCTGAAAGAATGGCCTCTCCAAACAGCCGCTCTATGACCAGCCCATCGGTTCTGAGCACCCTGTCGGGAAGCGGGTTGCGGGCGATGTTCGCCACCGCCACCGCTTGGCTGGAGTGCCACGTCGAATCCATCAACGCCATCAACGTCTTCCCCGTGCCCGACGGCGACACCGGCACCAACATGTACCTCACCATGCGCTCCACTTTGGAGGAGGCCTACCGCGTCGATGACGATGGCGTGGGGGCCATGCTGGCGGCGATGTCCAAGGGGGCCCTGATGGGCGCCCGCGGCAACTCCGGCGTGATCCTGTCCCAGATCATTCGTGGCCTGGCCTGCGCCGCCGAGGAGCGCCAGCATCTGGACGCCCGCGGCCTTGCGGCTGGCCTGGTCAAGGCGGCGGATACTGCCTACAAGGCGGTCAGCCAGCCTGTTGAGGGCACTATCCTCACCGTGATGCGAGAGGCAGCTGCCGCTGCTCAAGGCGAGGCTCAGAGGGATGGGCAGGATATCCTGGCGGTGGTGGCTTCGGCCACCGAGGCGGCCCGCGAGGCGGTGGCCAAGACCCCCACCCTCCTGCCGGTGCTGGCCGAGGCGGGGGTGGTGGACGCCGGCGGCCAGGGCCTCTATGTAATGCTGGAGGGCTTCCTGCGCTACCTCAAGGGTGGGGAGGAGACTCCGGCTGGCCCGCTGGCGGCCCCGGAGGCGATCGGGCACGATTGGCTTATGGTGACCAGCCAGATGCACCGGGTGGGCGATTCCCTCTACGGCTACTGCACCGAGTTCCTGGTCTGCGGCCACAATCTGCGCAGCGACGACATCGAGAGGCGGATGCTGGAGCTGGGCGACTCGGTGCTGGTAGTGGGGGACGAGAGCCTGCTGCGGGTGCACGTCCACACTGACGATCCCGGCGCCGCCATGAGCTACTGCACGGCCATAGGCTTCATCAGTCAGGTGAAGGTGGACAACATTCAGGCGCAGGCTGAACAGTTCCTGGCGTTCCATGAGCGGCAGCAGGTCGCCGCTCCGCCGGTGGACATTGCGACGGTGGCGGTGGTGGCCGGCGAGGGCATGGAGCGGCTGTTCCGGAGCATGGGAGCCACCGCTATCGTGGAGGGCGGCCCCACGATGAACCCCAGCGCTCGCCAGCTCCTGGAAGCCATCGAGCAGTGCCCCGCGGACCGCGTGGTGCTTCTGCCGAACGATAAGAACATCGTCATGGCGGCAGGACAGGCGCTCTCCATGACCCCCAAGGAAGTGCGTCTTGTCAAGACGACCAGCGTGCCACAAGGGGTGGCCGCTCTTCTGGCCTTCAGCCCGACCGAGGACCTGGAGGCGAACGTTGAAGCTATGGAGGAGGCCAGGGCCGGCGTTCGCACGGTGGAAGTGACGCGGGCTATTCGCACTACCAGCATTGGCGGCCTGCGCATCCGAGAGGGTCAGTGCATCGCTGTGGTCGATGGTGAGCTGAGGGTGGCTCGAAAGACCTCTGAGGCAGCGGTGAAGGTTGCCCTGGGCCACCTGCCCATGGAGGAGGTTAGCTTGCTCACTCTCTACTATGGCGCCGATACCCGCGAAGCGGAGGCGCGAGCACTAGCCGGCGAGCTGCGTCGCCGCCATCCTCAGTGCGATGTGGAGGTTGTCTACGGCGGCCAGCCCCACTACTACTACATCGTCTCGGCGGAGTAGGCCTCGCCCAGCTCAGCCAGCAGCGCCAGAACTCGTTCCCGTATCTGGTCTCTGATGAGCCGCACCTTCTTCATGATCCCCCTGAAGCCGAGCAGAAGGCCTGCTTAGCGGCACGCAGGCGCTTTTGCGGGGCAGGTGCCGTTGGTATACTAGCCAGCGGAGGTTCGGGACTTGGCGCGTAAAATAGCCATCGTGACTGACAGCACCGCTGACCTGACGCCGCAGATGGTCGAAGAGATGGGCGTCACCATCGTGCCCCTGCAGGTTATCTTCGGCAATGAGGCCTATCGCGAAGGGGTGGGCATCACCACTGAAGAGTTCTACGAGCGGTTGGTCAAGAGCCGCCAGTTGCCCACGACCTCTGCCCCCTCGGTGGGCGACTTCCAGGAGGTCTACGAGCGGTTGCTGGAGGAGGTCGATTCCATAGTCTCGATCCACATCGGGGCGAAGCTCTCGGCCACTGTGCAGGCCGCTCAGACTGCAAGGCAGTCGCTGGCCAAGCCCGAGCGCATCGAGATAGTCGATTCTCAGGCGGTCTCTGTGGTCACCGGCTTGGTGGTCATGGAGGCGGCGGAGGCCGCCCGCGCCGGCGCCAAGCTGGCTGAGGTGAAGGCGGCAGCCGAGAGCGCGGTTCAGAGGACCGACGTGCGGTTCATGCTGGACACGCTGGAGTACGTGCGCCGCGGCGGTCGCATTGGCCGGGCCCGCGCCTACCTGGGAACGCTTCTCAGGGTCAAGCCCATCCTTACGCTGCGCGAGGGTGAGGTCTACCCGGAGGAGCGGGTGCGCACGCGGGCGCGTGGCCTGGAGCGCATAATTCAGTGGGCCGTCAGGCACCAGAAGGTGAAACGGGCTGTCGTAGCTCACGCTACCACCCCCGACGAGGCGGAGAGCATCAGGGAGAGGCTGGCGATGGCCTTCCCCAATGTCAAGGTGCACGTGGTACGATTCGGGCCTGTTATTGGCACCCATGGAGGACCTGGCACCATAGGCGTTGGCATCATGCAAGGAGAGTAGGGGGAGGTTGGCCGAAGCGGCGATAGACAACCTGCGCAAGGTCCTGGAGCTGGAGCGAGCCAAGGGCTTTGCCGATAGCGCTGTCCTGGGGGGGCTGGACGGCTATCTGCGGCGCTTGCCGAAAGATAGCCCTGCGCTCTCGAATCAGCACCTGTCAGCGGCCCTAGGCGCCCTTCCTGTCGGCGGCTATGCCTCCTTGCCTTCGGCAAAGCGCCGCCGCTGGCTGGAGGGCCTTCTGGCAATCATAGATGGTCGTTCTGCCGGCGCGCAGCCATCGCCTGGGGTTGGGCCAAAGACGGGTGCTTCTCCACCACCGCTGGCGGCCGCCGGCGCCAAGAGGGGGGCAAGGCCCGTTGCGGCCAGGCGGGTCGTGCAGACAGCAGGACAGGCGTCCCTCGATTCGCCCATCAGCGCTCTCAGGGGCGTGAGCCGGGCCACCTTGTCCCGCTTCGCTCGCCTGGGCGTGCAGACTGTCCACGATCTGCTCTTCCACTTTCCCTATCGCTACAACGACTTCGCCAACATCCGCCCCATATCACAGCTCGTTGTGGGTGAGGAGCAGACAGTGCTGGCCACAGTGTGGTCGGCGGCGGAGACGACCATCGGCCGTCGCCTGAAGGGCAGCGAGGCCATCGTGGGCGACGAGACGGGCACCCTTCGGGTCATCTGGTGGGGGCAGCGCTACATTGCCCGCCAGCTTCGGCCGGGGACACGAGTGGCCCTCAGTGGCAAGGTCAGCGTCTATCGTGGCCAGCTACAGATGGAATCACCCGAGTACGAGTCCCTGTCCAGCGACGACCTCATCCACACCGCCCGCCTGGTGCCCGTCTATCCCCTCACCGAGGGCCTCTGGCCGCGCGTCGTTCGGCGCTTGGCCAAGGATGCCCTGGACAAGTTCGCCGATAATGTTCCCGACCCTGTGCCACCAGAGCCAAAGGAGCGTCTGCGCCTCTGGCCGCTGCCCTACGCCTTGCGCCAGATGCACTACCCTGACTCCCTGGAGACAGCGCAGATGGCCCGCCGCTGCCTGGCCTTCCAGGAGCTTCTGATCATTCAGTTGGGCGTCCTCAAGCGCCGCCGAGCCTGGCAGGAGAGCGGCCGGGCCTACCCGCTGGCCCTGCCGCCGGAGGCCCTCGCTGGCTTGCTATCCTCCCTTCCCTTTGCGCTCACCCAGGCGCAGAGGCGGGTCATGGGCGAGATGGCAGCCGATATCGGCCGCGAGGTGCCCATGAGCCGCCTCCTCCAGGGCGATGTAGGCAGCGGCAAGACGGTGGTGGCTACTGCCGGCCTCCTGGCCGCTGTTGCCAGCGGTTGCCAGGGGGCGATGATGGCCCCCACCGAGATCCTGGCTGAGCAGCACTACCGCACTATCTGCGCCCTCCTTGGCGACGGGCGCGAGTCCATCCTGGATGGCGGCGTGTTCCACCCGCCGTCCATGGAGAAGCCCCTGCGGGTTGCCCTCCTCATCGGCAGCCTGCGGGGCAGGGAGAAGGCAGCCGCTCAGGAAGCCATCGCCTGCGGCGAGGTGGACATTGCTATCGGCACCCACGCTCTTATCCAGGCGGAGGTCTCCTTCCCCCGCCTGGGCCTGGTGGTCGTCGACGAGCAGCATCGCTTCGGCGTCATGCAGCGGGCCGCGCTGCGAGCTAAGGGCCAGTCGCCCCACGTGCTGGTGATGACCGCCACGCCCATCCCGCGGACCCTTGTTCTGACCGTCTACGGTGACCTGGACATCTCCCTCATCGATGAGATGCCGGCCGGGCGCAAGGCGGTGAAGACCATTCGCGCCCTCCCGCACGAGCGGGACGAGGTCTATGGGTTCGTGCGGGAGGAGGTGACCAAGGGTCGCCAGGCCTTCATTATCTGCCCGTTGATAGAGGAGTCGGAAGCGATTGCCGCTAAGGCGGTGGTGCAGGAGTACGAGCACCTGGCCCGCGATGTCTTCCCCGACCTGCGCCTGGGCCTGGTGCACGGCCGCCTGCCATCCGCCGAGCGAGAGGGGGAGATGCGATCATTCCGTGACGGCGATCTGGACATCCTGGTGGCCACTGCTGTAGTGGAGGTGGGCATCGACGTCGCCAACGCCACCATAATGCTGGTGGAGGGCGCCGACCGCTTCGGGCTCTCGCAGCTTCACCAGTTTCGCGGCCGGGTGGGCCGCGGCGAGCACCAGAGCTACTGCATCCTCCTGGCGGAGAATCCGTCGCAGGAGGCCCAGGAGCGGCTGAGCCTCATGGAGACCATCTACGATGGCTTCCGCCTGGCCGAGGAGGACCTGCGCCTGCGCGGCCCCGGCGAGTACTTCGGCACCCGCCAGACGGGCATGCCCGACCTGAAGGTGGCCCGCTTGTCGGACGTCGACCTCATCGAGAGGGCGCGGGCGGAGGCCGCTCGCTTGCTGGAGGCCGACCCCTCGCTGGCGCGGCCAGAGCATCGTCTGCTAGAGTGTCAGGTGTCGCGCCTTTGGGAACGGGTCACGGCGGAGGTGAGTTGAGAGAATGCTGATCAAACACGAGATCGCCCGCCTTGTTGCCGACGCGGCCGCCAGGGCCCAGGAGGAGGGAGACCTGCCGCCGCTGGCCCTGCCGGAGGTGACGGTGGAGCGCCCGGCGCGGGAAGAGCACGGCGACTATGCCGCCAGTCTCCCCATGAAGCTAGGCCGGGCCGCTCGCTCCGACCCGCTGGCTATCGCCGAGGCCATCGTCAGGCACATCCGGCCCAGCGATGTCATTGCTGAGATGACGGTGGCCCCGCCCGGCTTCATCAACTTTCGCCTAAGCGATGCCTGGCTGGCCCGCCAGGTAGACGCCATCCTTGCCCAGGGCGAGCGCTTCGGCGATGTGCCCTTGGGCGAGGGCCAGCGCCTCCAGTTGGAGTTCGTCAGCGCCAATCCGGTAGGCCCCCTGCATGTGGGCAACGGTCGCGGCCTAGCCATCGGCGATACCCTGGCCAGCGTGCTGGCTGCTGTCGGCTACGCGGTGGAGCGGGAGTACCTGGTGAACGACGCCGGCACCCAGACCGAGATCTTCGCCGGCACGCTGTATGCCCGCTATCAGCAGCTCTTCGGCCGGGAGGTTGACATCCCCGACGGCGGCTATCCCGGCCACTACATGGTGGAGCTGGCCGAGGAGCTGAAGGCAGAGCAGGGCGAGGCCTTCCTGCGGCCGCCGGGCGAGCCCTGGCCGCGCGAGCTCCACGACGTGGGCGTGGCCAGGATGCTGGCGGTCATCCGCAGCGACCTGGCGACCATGGGCGTGGACTATGACGTCTGGTTCAGCGAGAGGAGCCTCTACGCCGCCGCCGGACCCTACGAGCGGGCGATGGGGCTTCT
>JALHUG010000176.1 GCA_022866185.1 Dehalococcoidia bacterium | reverse complement strand
AGAGGTGCTGGCCGAGGGGCATTTATCGGGCGGTGCTTGAGCAGATTGACACAGGGCTTGCGCTAATCGTAAGTTTTTGCTGTGAGTTGGCGTTCCGGCTCTGAAGAGGAAGGCTATCCCGCTGAGGGGATGGGGGTGGCGGGGGGTAGGGCACATCGGAACCCCCTGCTCATCTTCGGTATCGCCATCTTTGCTGCTGTTGCCTTCTACCTGGCTCTTGTCGTGGCCACCCAGGCCGACCATATTTTCCTGCCCGGCAATGAACTCAACCTACCCGGTCTCAACAGGCTGCCCGGCGTAGATGCTGGCAATCCCGAGGCTGCCACCATCGAGGAGCGGCTCAACATCCTGGTGATGGGCCTCGACCGCCGCGTGGACGATCCGGAGGACTCTCCCACCCGCACCGACTCCATGTTCGTGGTCAGCATCGATCCCTTCAGCAAGACGGCCGGCGTCTTCAGCATCCCTCGCGACCTGTGGCTGGAGATCCCCGACGGCCAGGGGGGCTACTTCAAGAATCGCATCAACGTGGCCTACGAGTATGGGCCCATCAAGAAGTATCCTGGCGGTGGGCCGGGCTTGGCCGAGGCCACGGTGGAGCACAACTTCGGCATCAAGATCGATCACTACGTGGTGCTGGACTTTGCGGACTTCATGGAGGTGGTCGATGCCGTTGGCGGCATCGATGTGGAGGTGCAGGATTACATCGTAGACCCTTCCTACTGCGTGGCGGCCTACTGCACTGACCGCGATGTTGTCGTGTTTGAGCCGGACCCGGACTCGGAGCCGGAGCACATGGACGGCGAGCGGGCTCTCGCCTACGCCCGCATTCGCTACGGGTCCAGCGACCTCCAGCGCATCGAACGGCAGCAGCAGGTGATAAGGGCGGCGGTGGACAAAGCCCTAGACGCCGAGTTGATCATGCCCAATAGAGCCGTCTCTATCTACAACAAGTTCCGCGATGCCGTGGACACGGATGTCAGCGTTTTCAAGGTGCCGGGGCTGGCCCTCCTGGCCAAGGACATCCCGCCGGAGAACATCACCACCATCTCTCTCGCCCCGGCGGTGCAGGACGCTTGGGTCGGCGATGCCCAGGTGCTGGTCGCCGATTGGGACCAGGTAGAAGCGCTGAAGCAAGATATCTTCTTCGATGGCCGGTTGCGGTCTGAAGGGGCCTTTGTGGAAGTGCAAAACGGCACCGGGGCACCCGACCTCGCCGCCAGTGCTGCAGACTACCTGGCCAGCCGCGGGTTGGCGGAGACAGACGTCACTATCGCCGATGCCAGCGACGGCCTATATCATCAGGAGACGCTAATCTACGACCTGGCGGGAAAGACATATACCGCCGAAAAGCTAGCCGAATGGCTGAGCCTGCCCGATAGCCAGATAAGAGAAGTGGCGACAGACGAGATAACCCCTGTCGCCACCTCCTCGGCTGATATCGTCGTTGTCCTGGGCGCCGACACCCAGATCCCCGAGAGCTAAACCCCCGGACGTTGGCTGACGCTGACGGGTAGTTCTAGTCTACTGCTCGAACCAACTCCCCATCTGCATGAGCGTGCCCATGTCACCGGTGAAGGTAAACTGGCCGCTCATGAAGGCCGTGGTTGCGTCCAGCTCACGGCGCATGATCTTCAGCCAGACGTCGGAGGGGGTGTTGATGGTGAGCGTGGGACTGGCGTGCTCACCTTCGGTGGCGTTGCACTTGCCGTCCTTGACTTCGAGGTAGTAGTTGCCGGGCTCGGCCCCCGTCACCTTGAACTGGATGACAGCACTAGCACCGGCTGCCTTGTCGGGCTTGAAGTTCTCGGGCATCGCCATGAGCCCTCCCTTGGTAGTAGTGGGAAGCTCAGCCATACTGTACCTCCTTCTT
>JALHUG010000175.1 GCA_022866185.1 Dehalococcoidia bacterium | reverse complement strand
GCGGATTGTGGCTATGCTGCCTGCACAGAGATCACGGAGTCTCAACGCCTGCGCCCAAGCGCGCTGTTGGGCATGCTGAGGTACTGGTGAACCCTCTGGACAACCTGCTGCCACGCCTCGCAACCCGCGCCATTCGCCGCTACCTTGTGGGCGCTGACCAGCGCTGGGTCTTCGAGCCACCCCCCCAGGGTTGGATGCCACCACGCCTCGAACGCACCTCGCTTTATCTGCACGTGCCATTCTGTCGCAACTGCTGTCCCTATTGTCCCTACAACAGAATCCCCTACGATCCAGCGCTCGTGGAACCTTACACCCAGGCGGCGATCGCCGAAGTCGACTGGTGGGCTGACACGATCGGGCCGGCCGAGATCAAGAGCGTCTACATCGGCGGCGGCACGCCGACGCTTGCACTGGACAGCATCGCCAGAGTGCTGAGGCGCGTGCGCGAACGCTTCCGCCTGACGGGCGATATCTGCATCGAGACAAACCCCGCTGACGTGGACAATGAGACCGTACAGCAGCTACACGCTGCAGGTGTTGCCCTCGTTTCGCTCGGCGTACAATCCTTCCATCCCAGACATCTCGCGGTGCTTGGACGCAGCTACTCACCGACCGTGGCGGAGCAGGCCCTTGCTTTGCTCGCAGAGAGCGGATTTGCCTCCATCAACGCGGATCTGATGTTCGCCCTGCCCGGGCAGACGGCCAGTGACTTAACCGCAGACCTGGCCCGTGCCGCACAGCTCGGCGCGAACCAACTCACGACCTACCCGCTGTTCACGTTCCCCTACACATCGGTCGGCAAGTACCTGCGGTTGACCGCAGTGCGCATGCCAGACCTGCGCACGCGCCGGGCGCACTACCGGGCCATCGGCAGGTGGTGCGCGCAACATGGTTTCGAACGAGTGTCGGTGTGGGGTTTCAAGCGGGACGGCGTTCCGCGCTACTCGTCGGTTACCAGGGACGGCTACATCGGAATCGGCCCTGGGGCTGGCTCGCACCTTCCTGATGGATTCGTGCTCAATACGTTC
This sequence comes from Dehalococcoidia bacterium, assembly GCA_022866185.1. Lineage (GTDB taxonomy): Bacteria > Chloroflexota > Dehalococcoidia > SM23-28-2 > SM23-28-2 > SM23-28-2. The sequence goes on along the minus strand of JALHUG010000175.1, from coordinate 1,442 downwards.
GACCTCAACAGTTGGATCGACGCAGCGCGCGCGGGACGGATGGCAGTCGCCCTACGCATGGCCTTCGCTGGTCAGATGTCTGGCTGGTGGTGGCTGTACTGGCGCCTCTACGACACCCGCATCCCACTGGATGACCTCGACGCAGTGTTGGGTCAGGATGCACCCAAGGCCCGCTTGTGGCTGAGAGCCGTGGAGCAGATTGGGCTGGCGGTTCGCCAGCGCGGGCACATTGAGCTGACCGAGCCGGGTGCGTTCTGGCTTCATCTTGCCCAGAACCACTTCGCGCTGAACTACGTGAACACGCTGTGGACTCAGGCACGCCGGGAGCCGTGGCCGCGGGCGGTCTCGATCTGAGCACCCGACGCATCCGTGGCGGCCTCTGGCGCTGGTACAGTTCACGTCGGTCGCCCTTGAAAGCCACTGGCGACTAGATACGGCGCGAGCAATTTCATCCCATTTTGACCGCAAATTCGGCGGAGACGACCGTAACGTTTGCCAGTCTCGAACGTATTACTATGTGGGAAGACAAGGGCCGCACCCCCTTTGAATCCCGCCGATGCCAATAAGGCCCGCCCAACAAGGGGCGGGCCTTAGCAATTGCCGACAACTTGCCGACAGCCTCGTCGGCAACAGGGGCCACCGGACGGCATGGAGTGGGACGACCGCAGCAGCGGCCGGCAGGCGGCCCACCATAGATCTTCGATGGCGAACAGCGCCGTCTAGCTCTGCGAGCCCCCCTTGGCGCGGCGAACCCTGCTCCACGCCAGAAGGCCACCCGCTGCCAGGACGACAGCTCCCACAGCGATGACAGCCGCCACGAGCCCCCAGTTGGTGCCGCCGTCGGGCGCGGGCAGCATAACGTCAGAGGGTAGGTTGGGGGTCACGTGCGGGGTCGGCGTCGCGTGCGGGGTGGGGGTCGCGTGCGGGTTAGGGGTCGCGTCCGGTTTGGGCGTCACGTTCGGCCTGGGCGTCACGTCCGGTTTGGGGGTCACATCCGGGTTAGGCGTCACGTCCACCGACGGGTAATCGCCCTCGGCGACCTCGTAGGCCTGGCCGTCAGCCACGAAGATCACGTGCTTGCCCAGGGCGAAGTAGGCGCCCCAATCGGGTCGCTGGCCCAGGAGCTGGTAGTAGTTGTCGCTGCCGAAGCCGATCTTGGTGATCTCCATCCCTTCCTGGTAGCGGCTGTCGATCCAGGCGTCATCGCTCTGGATGAAGCTCTTGTCGCCCACCACCTTGGCCATGTCCGAGCCGCTGTCCACCGCCGTATCCGCCTGGCCATAGAACTGGATGGTCTCAGAGTTCTGCACAGCACCAGAACCGACTGCGGGCGCCATGATCCCTGGCATGTCCTGGCTCAGGTCGCGGGCAGCCTTATCTCGCCCTTCCTCCGAAAAGATCTGAACCCCCGGCTCCTCCACCAGGAAGGAGGTGTAGGGGGT
>JALHUG010000174.1 GCA_022866185.1 Dehalococcoidia bacterium | reverse complement strand
CTGAAGGGCTCCTCTAGGTCCTTGATGACGTAGAACTCCACGTTCTCCCGCCCGTAGCCCGAGAAGCCGTAGATGCCGTAGCTATCGCCGATGGTCTCCAGGGCCTTGATGAGGAGGACGGTGCTCTCCTTCTCCAGATCGATGATCCGCTTGGGTGGGGCCAGCATGTCCTGGGCCCGCCGCGACATCCACCAGGAGAAGTAGCGGCGGGGGTCATCACCGAACTCGTCCTGACCGTAGCGGCGCTCGTGCTTCACGATCTCCTCGTCGGTGGAGGCGCTCATGTCCAGGAGGAAGGCCACTGCCACATCCCTCTCCACCTTGTTGCGGCGCCAGTAGACCTTGCCGGTGGGCTGATGGCCGCTGTGGCGCTCCACCAGGAAGTCCACCACGGCGTCCAGGTCGAACTCCTCACCGTCCAGTAGGCGCTTGATCTTGCGGAACACCTCCGGCCGCAGGAGCTCGAACTGACGGCGGGTCTGGGCCACCAGGCTGGCGTGCTTCATGAGGGTCTGCTCGAAGAACTGGGCCCCGCCCTCGGGCAGGGAATACTCGGCCAGTCGGCACCAGCGGGGCTTGTAGTCGCTGGCCCGGAAGTCCCACTCGTCGTAGTAGGAGTAGTTGGGCTCGGGCGACAGCGCCCCCTCGTCGCCCTCCCTGGGCACGCCCAGGCGAGCCTGCCCCTCCTGATAGGGCAAGCGTTTCTCGGGCCGCTGGGGCATGGTCTCCTTCAGGAGGTTGGCCAGCAAGAGGGCAGAGTTTTCAGCCAGGTCACCCTCCTCCATATCGTTGAGGGTTATCTCCACGCTCTTCTGCATAAGCTGCCGCAACTGCTCCGGCGACAGCGGCTGCGGCGACGCCCGGGTCTGGCCGGCTTCTTTCTCCTGGCGCAGGCGCATGAGGAGCTGCACCAGCTCCGGCTTGAACTCGCCCCGAAACTCCACCGGCTGGGGGCTCTGATAGGGCAGCTCCTGGCCGCTCTCCCTGAGCTCGGCCAGGGCCTGACCCAGGGCGTCCAGGTCCTGGGGCACCTCCACCTGTTGCTCCTCCAGGTGTTGCCACTCCTTGTCTAGGTCGCTGAGGATGTTGGGGATGTTCTGGGCCAGGCGGTAGAGGCGGACAGTGGCCTCGGCGGAGTCCTCCACGCTGGCCTGAGGCTGCTGGACGCCTTGCAGGACGCCGAGGGCGTTGCGCAGGAGGCCGAGCATGGTCGCTGGCCAGCGCATTCGCTGGAAGCCCTCCAGGCTGGCCAGGATCAGGTTCTCCAGGAAGGCCTGACGCAGGGGCAACTGTTCCGGCTGCGGCCGCTTCTCCAATTCGCGGTCCTGGATGCGCCGGTAGGTGGAGCGAATGCCACAATACTCTTCGGCTACAAGACGGTCGATGCGGGCATCCTCCACGACGGCGAACAGGTCGGACGCCAGGCGGCGGTCGTCGAACAGGTCGAAGAAGCGCTCGATTTCGGTCAGGGCCTCTTTGGGCCTGCCCCGCTTCTCTTCCAACTGGTGACGTTCGTCAGGGAGAATGTGCCCTGGCCGGTCGAAGAGGAAGTCGAAGCTGTCGAACTCCAGGTGGCCTGCCTGATGGGTGGCGTACACCTTGTAGACGGCGAAGTTCTGCACCTTGTCCTGATCCTCGTCCACCGCCGCCGGCAGATAAATGGAGGTGCCCTCGGTGGAGGGGCGCTCGCTGGCCACCCAGCCGATGTTCTTCTCGGCAAGGGCGTCAGCGGAGTGAATGGCCACATTGCTGCCGGTCAGGGCCTTGCAGTACATTCGCAGGACTTCCGCCACCCTGCTCAGTTCCACCCGCGAGGATAAGGATTCCAGAACCTCATCGCTTCTGCCGGACTCCAGGCGGAAGAAGGCCTTGCCACCCTCGATGCTGGTTTCCAGCAGGGCCAGGCCAAAGGCGTGCCAGTGGTGCAGGTCGTCCACACTGATGCGAACCAGCACCTGGGGCAGGCTCCTGAGAAACTCCATAGCCGCCTCCGGCGAGCGGGGGGCCAGGTCTTCGGCCAGCGAGAGCAGGTAGGGGTGGATATCCCCTTCGAGCTGGCCCAAAGCGCGGGCCGCCTCGGCGAAGAGGGTGAAAGCCTGCCGTCCTTCCTGGCGGGCGACCTCGCGGGTAAGGTTGAGGAAGCGCGGCCGCTGGGAGGCGTGGATGTGGCTGAGGAGAATGGGGCCCTTCTCTAGATAGGAGCGGGCATCAGCCCAGCCGGTGTAGGCCAGCACCTCGGCGAAACGTATGAAGGCCTCACGATCCTCGCGCGGCAGGGGCGATATGGACGTGGGCGTGGTCGACAGGCAGTGGGTGGCCAGGTCGTAAGAGCGCTCGGCCAGGACATCCACGAATCGCACCAGGGCCCTGACCTCGTCCAGTGAGAGCTGAGACAAAAGGGCTGGGCTCATGTCGAAGAACTGCACCGCCAGAGAAGTCGAACGCCAGGTGCCCTTGTAGAGATGCTGCCCCAGGGTCACCCAATCGTCTATCTGGGATAGAGAGAGATGAGGCAACGTACCTGGGCTGGCGCGGAAGTAGGCGGCCGCCAGGGATGACGACAGCTCCACGAGGTCGGCTCCCCGCTGAGCCCACCGCTGTAAGGCGGCGAATCCCGTTAGGGGGAGCACTTCGGAGGTAGCGCGGAAGTACTCGTTGGCCGCCTCCCAGGAGCGCCAAGAACGGCCGGCCAGGTCCAGGCCATCCTCGGCCCACAGGGCCAACTCCCCCGGTTCCAGCAGATTGCAGACCGCCTCGGCGCTGCGGCGGAACTCTGCTGCCAGGGCGGTGGAGAAGGGAGCCAGTTCCTTTTCGAACCGGCCTATCAGGCGACGTGAAGAGGAACTACTCAAAGATGGAGGACACCACCTCTTCTATGCTGCGTTGCACCTCGCCGTCATCGGTAAGGGCCCAGACCACCGCCACCTGACAGGCGCGGCGGGTGGATATGCCCTCGCGCACCAGCCTGCCAGCGTAGATGAGCAGACGAGTGCTAACCCCCTCGGCCAGGCCGTGCTCCTTGAGGTGGCGCACCTTCTCGCCCAGCTTGGCCAGCTCCACGGCCAGGGAGGCAGAGACGCCGGCTTCATGCTGGATGATGCGAGCCTCCAGCTCTCGTGACGGGTAGCCGAACTCGATGGCCATGAACCGCTGGCGAGTGCTGTGCTTCAGGTCCTTGAGAGCGCTCTGATAGCCGGGGTTGTAGGAGATGACCAGCAGGAAGCCGTCGCGGGCCTCCACTATCTGACCCAGCTTCTCGATGGGCAGGAT
>JALHUG010000173.1 GCA_022866185.1 Dehalococcoidia bacterium | reverse complement strand
TGAAGGCCGCCGAGACCGAGATATCCCAGACGCTGTGGGCAGCGATGGCGGCCATCGCCGGCATCTCCCTCGCGGTCGGTGGCATCGGCATCATGAACATCATGCTGGTCTCGGTCACAGAACGCACCCGCGAGATAGGCATCCGCAAGGCCATGGGAGCGACTCAGGGCGACATTCTCAGGCAGTTCCTAGTTGAAGCTCTGATGGTCACGATGGCCGGTGGAGCCATCGGGGTCATTTTCGGCGTTACCCTTTCAATGCTAGCGAACGGCCGCACCATCCTGGAGCAGAGCGTCCGGGCGGATGTCTCAGCGTTGGCCATCATCCTGGCCTTTGGCGTGTCTGCGGTCATCGGCCTCTTCTTTGGCATCTATCCCGCCTACAACGCCTCTCGCCTCAACCCCATAGAGGCCCTGCACCACGAGTAATGGCGGCGAAGCCGCCTTCTATTCGAGTGCCTTGACCAGATTTGCATCCAGAACGCGGATGAGGGCCTCCACTTCCGGGCCGGGTTCGGCGCCGCTTATGGCACTCACGATTATGTAAGCAGTGGCTCGCCCTCGCCTAATGGCGACCATGTGAGATATGAAGTCAACGTCCACCTGAGCGGCCATGTTCTGCGGCCGAATCTTGCCCGTGAAACGAGCCGCCAGCGTCTCATCGCCGATGCTGGTGAAGGACATCGGCTCCGCCTCCATGGAGATCACGCCGGGGGTCAGGGCCATATTCCGGCTGGTGTCAGTAGCTACTTCCCTGCCCCATTCCATAGCGGCTATAGCTCCCTCAGAGGTCCGGAAGATGCTCAGCACGACAGTGACCGTGGCGGTGCCCCCATTGATAAAGGCACCCATAGTGTCATTCGTCATGTAGGAGGCCCTGTATCCCAGGAGGCGCCCCCATTCATTGTAGCGGTCAAGAGCCACTTGCTTTCCGTCTGGATCGGTTGCGGCGGCTTCCTCGTTATCGGTGTATACTTCTCCCGGCTCCTGGATAGCGAAGCCAGAAGGCAAATCATCCAGTGTCGGGGCTATGCTCCTGAGCGTTGTCTCCAGCGTTGGCCTGTCGGTCGGAACATCCGATCCTTCCTCGCCACCGCCGCCGCAGCCAACCGCAACGGCTGTCAGGGCCACGACGAAAGCAAGGGCAAGTGCGATGAGCCAAGTCTTCATGTTGACCTCCCACCATGTTCGTGCGCCACGCTGTCCTCCAGAGCGCACTGCGCTCGATTATAGCAGATGTGGTGTCAATGGTGCGCGGACAAATGGCACGACTTTGCGCGAACCCGTAATGGTTCAGTCTCGGTGAGAAATGGAGGGTCAGACGGCCTCTGGCCGCTCATCCTGAGCCTGTCGAAGGGTGAGCGGGGGCTCATGGTTCGACAAGCTCACCATGAGCGGCCCCTTGTGGCGCGCACCATTTCTCACATCTCCTGAAACCCTACAGACTTTGCGCGAACCCCTGTGGGGCGCTAGAATCCCCAAGAAGGGGGAACCACCGTGCTCAGAGCCTTCTACGGCCGTGGGGATGGTGCCACGATCCGCACCGACGACGTCGATGCGCTGCGCTCCGCCTTGGCCGACCCCAGCGGCCTGCTGTGGGTCGACATTCAGGTCACCGACAACGATCGGGATGGAGCGATCCTCCGTGAAGTGTTCCACTTTCACCCCCTTACCATAGAGGACTGCCTGTCCCCTGTTTTGGACCCTGCCAAGATCGACGACCACGGCGACTACATCTTCGTCGTGGTTCAGGCCCTGGGCGAATACCAGCGCGACTGTGAACTGGCATCCGTAGAGACCGACTTCTACCTCGGCCCCAACTACGTCGTGTCCTGCCATCGAGAGCGCGTGGCCGCCATCGAACGCTTTCAGGAGCGCTGCGAGAGTGACGAGTCCCTGCTCCGCCATTCCGCCGATTGGCTGCTACACGGCCTGCTGGATGCGCTGGTGGACGACTACCTTCCCTGTGTGGATGACATGGACGACACCCTGGGCGATCTGGAGGAGCAGGTGCTGCGCCGCCCGGAGCGGAGCATCCTCCAACAGCTCCTCGTCCTCAAGAGGAACATGTTGCGCTTGCGGCGAGCCATTCTCCCGACGCGTGACATCATGAACCGCCTGTCGCGGGGCGAGTTCCCCAAGCTGATCCATGGGGAGACAGCCATCTACTATCGCGATATCTACGACCACCTGGTGCGTACCGAGTATCTGGTGGAGGGCCTGCGGGACCTGGCCGATGGCGCCCTCAACACCTACCTGTCGGCGGTCTCCAACCGGCTGAGCGAGATCATGAAGGTGCTGACGGCCGCTGCCGCTATCTTCCTCCCCCTGACCCTCATATCCGGTATCTACGGCATGAACTTTGCCGGCGAGGGCGTTTGGCCCCCCCTCAGTAGCCACTGGGGGTTCGGGGCTGCTATCGGGTTCATGGTTGCGACCGCAGCCGGTCTCCTGACCTACTTCCACTACCGTCGCTGGATATAGGCCCGCGGCCGCTGTCCCTACCGGCCGGGGTTGACGGGCTCCGTCCGCCGCCGCTGGCAACAATCGATACGCGGAACCCCGATCAGGTCCGTGAAACGCTTGACATTTTATGCGGGTTGGTGTATAGATGCTGTGCAATCAAATAAAGGAGGTCGGGTCATGAAACGTCTGCTGTTGTTCGTATTTGTTCCCGCTGTGGTCGTTGGTCTGGTTGCTGCCTTCGCACCGACCAGCGACACCAGCTATTCCTGCGGCCCGTTGCCACCGCAATTGCAGCACGAGTACCTGGCGCTGGGAGACTCGCTAGGGTATGGCTACGGCGCCACCGACCCTGCGACCAAGGGATACGTACCGCTCTTCCGCGACTACCTAGTGTCAAAGGATTGGTTGCACCGTCCCCTGTTGCTGAAGAACCTGAGCGTACCTGGTGCCACCAGCACTACGCTGATCTACGGGCAGTTGCAGCCGCCTCAGCCGCCTCAGTTGCCTGCAGCGCTGGCGGAGCTAAGGGCCCGCAACGGCAACTGGTGGCCCTTTGACGACATCAACGTGGTGACGGTCGATATCGGCGGCAACGACCTGTTGGCAACCCTCCAGATCTGCACAACGCAGCCACTCCCGGTGTGTTTCGTCGCCCAGCAGGCCGCTTTCGACACGATCGCCGCCAACCTTGACTACACCCTGGACGAGCTGCGCGCGGCGGCGGGCCCGTTTACCAAGATTATTGTCATGACCTACTACAATGGGTTCGTGGCCCAAGGCCGCCCGGACTGCAACGCTTTGGCGCCACTGGGTGAACTGGCCCTTGAGGGGAATCTCGCTCTTGGGCGGCCCAAGGGGGCTAATGATTATATCCGGGACGTAGCTGACGCTAACGGCGCCAAAGTCGCCGAGCTCGTCCCCGGCGGCGATTGGCCAGCCCTTTTGGGGCCAACCAACATCCTGTCGGACTGCGTCCACGCCAATGACAGCGGCTACGCGATCATGGCCGACGCATTCGCGGACGCCTACGAAGCCCACTAGTTCGAGCGACGCCTTCGTCTAGAGGTTAGCGGCCCCGAGGCCTCGTCCGAGGGGAGCGCCTCAACCGGCGCGAGGCCCTCCTGTGGCATGCGCTTGGCCAGCGGGGCGTGAAGCACGCCCCGCTGGCCATGGTAGCCTCGTTATGCCCCCGCGCGTCGGGGAGGCCATCCAAGCTTTGGACCGTGGGCATGAGGTGTTACTGGCGTGCAGCCCTTCGTGCTGCCGGACTGTGGCGGATACCAAGAATGGTGCTTGTAGCGAAGGATGACACCATCGAGATCGAGAGGCTTGAGCTGGGGCCTTTCGGCACTAACGCCTACGTGCTGGTGTGCAGAGCAACGAGGGACAGCGTGCTGGTAGACACCCCCGCGAAGGCCAACAAGATCATGGAGCGACTGAAAGGCACCAATCCCAGGTACATCTTGATAACCCACAGCCATATGGACCATCTGGGGGCGTTTTCCGAGCTAAAGTCCAAGCTGGGAGTCCCCGTAGCGGCTCACCCCCTGGAAGCCGGGAGGCTGCCCTCACCGCCGGAGATCCTGCTGAACGACGGCGACACCGTATCCTTCGGCAACGTAGAGCTCAAGGTGTTGCACACGCCGGGGCATACCCCCGGTGGCCTATGCTTCCTGACAGGTCAGTACCTGATATCGGGGGATACCATCTTCCCCGGCGGTCCGGGCAAGACGAGGACGCCAGCCGATCTGCGGCAGGTAATCGAATCCATAGCCGAGAAGATCTTTGTGTTGCCCGACGACACTCAGATACACCCCGGCCACGGTGATTCCACAGTGCTAAAGAAGGAGAAGGACGAGTTTGCCGTCTTCTCCGCGCGGCCTCACGATCCGGGCCTGTGCGGCGACGTGCTGTGGCTTTCGTCGTAGCTGGCGCTGCTGCCAGGGGAACGGCCTACCACAGTACCTCCACCCGGTGGAAAGCCTCGGCCAGCTCGAAATCCTCGCCCTCGGCCATCGTTTGATGGCGCTGCCGCAAGAATTTCTCTACCTCCAGCGAGGGGTGTTGTCCCACCTGGCTCTTGTGGCAGCGCAGGGCCGCGATCTTGATATCGAAGGTATCGGTGATGTCGGAGCGGTAGTTCAGGTCCTCGGAGGCCCAGAGCAGTACCTCTCTGACGGTGTGGGGCTGGAGCCCTTCATCCAGCAGTTCGGGGTAGGAAAGGCGATCGCGAGCGTAGGGGAAGATAGCATCCAGGGTAACCTGGCCGGTGACTCGGTGATCGCGGTGCCAAATATAGCGCCGGTAGGGGTCAGCGGTCACCACCGTCTCAGGCCGATACATCCTTATCAGGCGGACGATCTCTTTCCTGAACTCGGGTGTATCCTCCAGGCCCTGGTCTGGATGGCGCAGGAATATGACCTCTCTCACGCCCAGCAGCTTGGCCGCGGCCAGTTGCTCCTGCTCCCTGATCCTGGCCAGCTCCTCCGGCTTCATGCTGGGGTCGCTGGTGCCTTTGTCGCCATTGGTGCACACTACGTATATGATCTCCTTGCCCTCTCTGGTCCAGCGAGCCACCGTTCCAGCAACGCCGTACTCCGCATCGTCTGGGTGAGGCGTGATTACCATTACCTGGGCTGGCTTCGTCGTCATCAACACGTCTCCTCAGTCTGAGACCTCAATTCTAGGACATCCGCCAAGCTGCTACAATTGCTGCCGAGGATAGTAATTGGTTCATGATTGGTGGGTTCTGAACTCTCAGGTTCGCACACAACCCCAGCCTCAAGGCTGGGGCATGGGGAGGCGAATCCGATGCCCCCGCCTTCAGGCGGGGGTCGAGAACTAAACCACCAACGGCGAGCCAGTGGCCGAGGATACCATTGACCAAGATGAGCGATCCCCCCTACGTCATCAGAAGCTTTCGTCCCGACGACTTCGGCGGCTACGTCCAGTTGAACGTTGAAGCCGAAGAGCTGGCGCCAACCGGACGTTGCACTTCGTCGCAGGTCCTGGCTCAGTGGCTCGGTCGGCCAAACTACCTCCCCGAACGGGACCTGTTTGTAGCCGAGGCAGCCGGCAAGGTTGTCGGCTACATGGATGTGAGACCAGAGCTGGGCATCGGGCGTGCTGTGCTCGATTGCCTGGTTCACCCCGAGCACCGGAGGAATGGCCTGGCCACCGAGCTGTTTCACCGCGCCAGCCGCCGTGCCAGAGAATCGGGGGCAAGAGTGGCCCACGTCAATGTGGCGGAGGACAATGTCGCCGCCAAAGCTCTGCTGTCTAAGCTGGGCTTCGGGTTTGTTCGCCGGTTCCTTGACCTGCGGCTGGAGCTTCCCGAGGTTCACTTGCTGGCTGCGGAGCAGGTCGCTCTCCCCTGCCGTCACCTCCAGCGCGGTGAGGAGGACAAGCTGGCCCAGATCCAGAATCGTTCCTTTGCAGGCACCTGGGCCTATAATCCCAACAGCGCGGAAGAGATTGCCTACCGCCTCGGTATGATTGGCTGCTCCCCGGAGGATGTGGTCCTGATCTTCCAGGGGGATAGGCCCATTGGCTATTGCTGGACGGCGGTGAGCCTGGGGGAGGACGCCGCTGGCACAAACAAGGGGCGTATCCTCATGCTGGGGGTGGACCCTGATTACCGAGGGAAAGGCATAGGTAAGCGGGCGCTCCTGGCAGGGTTAGCCCATCTGAAGAGCAAAGGCATCGAAGCGGCTGAGCTGACGGTGGATAGCGAGAATGCGGCGGCCTGTGCTCTCTATGAGTCCGTTGGTTTCAAGGTTTCGTCGACCAGTGCCTGGTACGAGAAGACGCTAGACTAGCATACGTGGGCGACATAGCTCCCAAGCAGCAGGTTATATTCCTCGACTATCGCGTCAGCGATGTTTGGCCAGCCGAACCGGAGCACTGACGCCCGCGTGGAACTGGCAGACTGGGCACTGCCATCCGGCCTTGAAAGAAGGGCAGCTATCCGATCGGCAAGGCGAAGGGGAGCATTGTCTTCCACCACATAGCCGGTCTCCCCTTGCCGGACAACGCTCTCGATGCCTCCCACTCCGGCTGCTACCACCGGCGTTCCGCAAGCCAGGGATTCCAGGGCTACCAGCCCAAAGCTCTCGTAGTAGGAGGGGAGAACGCAGACATGGGCAGCACTGTAGTAGGAAGGCAGCTCCTCCTGCCTTACCGGGCCGGCAAAGGTAACCGAATCCTGGATATGGAGCCTCTGGGATAGCCTCTGCAGCCTTTCCACTTCGGCCTCGCTATCATCATCGCCGCCGATTACCACCAGCCTGAGCCCCTGCTGCTTCTCCAGATATGTCATAGCCATCAGCAGCCTGTCGATGCCCTTCAATGGGTCGATCCTGCCGACAAACAAGATGATGCTATCGTCATTGAAGCCTAGCCGCCGGCGGGCAAGTGCTTTGTCGACGGGTTGGAACAGGTCCAGGTTCACACCGCAAGGGACCACCCCGATCCTCTCCGGGGAAGCATCGTAGTGGCGGATCAAGTCCTGTTTCTCTCTCTCCGTGGCGGCGATGATGCGGTGGCAATCCTTGGCCAGCTCCTTCTCGGCCCGTATGCGAAGCTCGGGTTCTTCCTCACCCACGCCGATCGTGTTCTTGACCGCCCCCAGGGTATGGAACATCGTGATGTGGGGAACAGTCCACCAACGCTGCACGCATCTTCCCAGCCAGCCCGATAGCCAGTAGTGGCTGTGTATCAAGTCATATTGCAGGCCGTTGCGCTTTGTGAATGATTCCAGCTCGCAGAGGAAGTCGGCAAGATAGGAGTAGACCACCAGCTTGTGTATGTCCTCGACCTCCCCCGCTTGCAGATGAATGAGGCGGGCATTCTCTCCCAGTTCGACGATCTGATCGTCCGCCGGGTCATGAGCGCGGGCGTAGATATCTACCCCGTGCCCCCGTTTCCCCAGCTCGCGGGCAAGCTCTCGGACGTAGACGCTCATGCCACCGGTGTCTCGCCGCCCCAACCTACCCGCGGGGCAACTATGGACACTGAGCATGGCTATTCTTAGTTGTCCTGCCGCCACTGGAGCTTCCTTCCCCCCTTGGTCTGAATCGATGGTGCCAACAGCCAGATTGAAGTCAATTGAGCACTATCTGGCAATTGTATATGGGCACTTCCCTGCCGCCCAAGCGATACTTGTATGCTTCGTGTCCTTTCAGGAAGTCGAACCTCTTCTTCCCCCTCTCGATGCTATCTTTGATGCACAGGACTTTGGAAAGCAACCCCACGCTCAGGGAGCTGTACTGGGGATCATAGCCGCTGTTGTAGAGGTAGACGGTGCCTTCGTAGTCGAAGCACATGACGGCGGCCACAGGCGCTGCGTTGAACTCCAGGATGCCGAACTTCAGCAGTCCGGCCTCGGCCATGGTCTCTGCCAGCGACACGAAGAAGGATTCCATCCGCGCAGTCATGAACGCCGCCTTGCATTCTCTGCTCTCCCGTAGCATCTTCAAGAAGACGTCCATGATGTCTGGAAGAGCGTCGCCGCCATCGACAAGGCGGTAGCTCACGTCACCCGCCTGGTGCAGCTTCCTGAGCTTGCGCCTCACCTCGTGCCGCTGTTTCGTGCTCAGCATCCCCAGGTATTCGTCCCAAGTAGCTGGCAAATCGAGCTCGAAAGAAACATCCTTCTGCTCGCAGGAAACCCCATATCCTCGGCTCTCTGCCAGACCCACAAGATCGGTGGCCGTTGTGGAGTCAGGTCTCAGGCAACACAAGTCCAGACGGCCTATGCCCTTCTGCCGCAAGTTTTCAAGGAGGATGTCAAAGAAATCCTGCGCTCTTCCCGGTGCCACCACAAAGTCCAGATAGTCGCAGACATCAGCGCTGCCGATGAAGGAGGCCTCTTCCCCCTTCACTAGAAGGGGGGCGATGCCCACGACGGCTTCCCCTTGCCTCACAGCACACAAGTACGGCTCAACTCCGGCGCCAAACTCCTGCCACCAGACTCGCAGCCATTGAGGCAGAACAAATACGGAGTCCCACCGTAGGCGGCGGCGCAGGTCCGGCCAGGAGGAAACAAGACCATCGAAGCTCTCTAGGGTAACAGAAGGGCTCATATCCACGGCGACCGGTGCGACCTGTAGTTCGTCGTCCCCTATTGGGCAACGACCTCTTTGGTTGTGAACTAGGGCCTTAGTATATGGGTGGGCGAGACCGGCGGTCAATTTGGGGAGTCGTTGGGTTTGCGCTCCGGGAAGCCTTGCAGGGGCGACGTCTATCCGGCGCGCCCTAATGCTACCGGTGCGGCAGCAGGGGTGGTCAGCATTGGAAGCGACTCCTGGGCGATCTCAGGTGGGAAGGCATCCAGACTGCGCTTCTGATGGGCGAACCGCACGCCCATTTCTTGCAGAATCGGTATGAGGACCCTACGGATCACCGAATGCCAGGTGTAGCGAGCTGCCGAGCGCCGCGCGGCGCGTCGCAGCCTGTCTTCCGCGTCTGGGGAGCCGCGCAGGTAGGCGACGTAGTGCACAATCTCGAGGGGGTCGTTCGTCTGTAGAGAGATGGCGTCATAGCCCGGGGTGGCGTACTCCTCGCCGGTGCAGCCGACGAACGCCACGCCGCCGGCAGCCATGGTCTCCAGTCCCACCAGACCGAATGGCTCCAATCCACTATTGGCGAGCACAGCGTCTGCCGTATGGAAAAGTGCCCGGCGCTGCATCTCGGATAGGTAGCCCTGAAGGACTAGCATGTCAGCAGCCACTGCGGGGCCTATCGCATCCACCAGCGCCCTTATGTCCTGGCCGGTCCAGTGGATAGAAGCTACCCGCAGTCCGTGACGCTTGGCCCCAGCCAGAACCTCGTGCTGATGACTGTCCACGCCCCCTCGGGCCAGGAACAGGGGTCGGAGCCCCAGGCGCTTGGCCTCCGCGACAGCATCTACGGCCATGAGCCATCGCTTGTCCGGGTCCCAGCGGGCCACCTTGACCAGGGTCAGGCGGCCGCGGAAGAGCTGAGACAGGTTGCGAGAGGCCTCACGCTCTAGGGGCTGCAGCCAGCGATCTGGCACGCCGTTGGGGATAACCAGGGCGTCCACCCCGGATCGCCACATTGTGTGTTTCATGTATCGGCTGACGGTGGTAATAGTTGCGGCCTCCTTGAGCCTGCCCCAGTCGATGCGGTGGAAGGAATAGGTGTTGTTGGCGTTCCACAGCAGGCGGACACGATCCTGCCAGCCCCGGCGGACCAGGATCTCGCGAAGAGCGAGGACGGAGCCAGTGGTCTGCCATTCCTCGGCCAAGACGACGACGGAGCTGCCCCCGGCGACCTTGGGCTCTAGCAGCTCGGTCTCCAACCAGGGAGGGAGAGAGCGCCCCCAATCGGACACCTTACCCTCTTCGCCATCGTAGACGCCGCCGGGGTGATAGTGGCTGATCCACTGGCACCAGCGGTGAAGATGAAGCCTATCCGCCTCCCTCGACTCGTGGCTTGGCAGGTTGGGGTCGCCGATGAAGAAGAGGTGGGTTTCAAAGCCCATCGACGCAAGCGCGTGGGAGAGCTCGCTGACCCGGCTTCCAAGGCCCCCCGCAAGGGAGTAGGGATCCGGCCCCTCGAAGCTGAGCATGGCGAAGGTAACGTCGTTCACGACGAACGCTTCTCCGATTGTATGGCAGAAGGCACAAGGGTCATAACGGGTATTCGCATTATCAATCAAGAAGCATCGCAATGTCAATAGGAACAAGGGCAAAGACTGGCAAATCTCAATAAGTTCGACTTGACATAGAAAGATACGGACGGAAATCTTGCGCCCGCCAGCGTTCGACAGGGCTTCAGGCAATCTTCCTTGGATGACGTTGACCTCGGAGGAGACCGCTCCCGGCAAGATGGCCCGCTCTCGACGGTGCCCGTAGCGGCCGATCTTGTGAGCTGCGCAGCATGATAGAATTGTCTTGCCGACGGCGCAGGACGTGAGAGACAGATGCCGGGACCATTCTACAACGCAGAATCTGAGAAGAATTTCCAAGAGCTGGTCAACGGGGTCCGAGAGGGTTTTGTAACAGCCTTTCTCGGCGCCGGGCTCTCCGCAGGAACGAACCTCACCTGGCGCGCTCTCCACACTTTGATGCAAGAGCAAGCAGGTTGTGCCCCGAAACGTCCTTTTCGTCCAGACGCGGCCCCGGTTGATTTCCAGGAATTCAGATCGGCTCTCGGAGACCAGCGCTTCTTGGAGATTATGAAGCAACTATTTGCCCGTCCCATCACCGAGCCGCCTGGACTCTACCGAATTATCGATGAGATCTCGAACATCGATCCGCTCATCACTGCGAACTATGACGAGAACCTCGCCAGCGTCGCGCTAGCGAGCGGTCGGCGATTCGAGCTTTGCTCGTACCCCGAGCTGCGGGCGAAGTCTCGCTATATGTACCTCCACGGACGCGCGGCTACTGCGACGGAGGTGAGGGACCTAGTGGTGTGCTCAGACGATTACATGCGCGCCTACGGGGAGGGTGGTGCTGCCGCACTCATCCTCAAAGCGCACTTCATACAAAGCGTCGTCTTCATCGGCAGCTCACTCACGGACCCGGATCTCAACGAGGTCCTGAGGGCCACGTACCGCTATCTGCACATATGGCAGGACAGGTCTGTCCCAATGTTTGCCATTCTACCGGCGGAGTCCAACCCAGCGAACGGCGACCTGCCATTGGCCGAGCAGATCGCAATTGAGACCAGCCGCTTTGAGGCTAGAGGCCTGCAGCCCATTTGGTACGTATGGGATCCTGATCATACGCAGCTACGAATTGTGCTCAGACGACTGCAACGGGAGACGCAACCAACGCTGAGAGAGCCGACATTCTTGAGGACAGCCGAGCGGCTAGATGACCTTGGCGGGAGAGAGCACCCATCCCCAGAAGAGCAACGACAACTCCTAGAACTGATTCGCGCAGTACCAGAATATGCGCGCCACTTCTTTACTCACGCTACGTCGCCTAAGTGGTTCGACGTATTGCTGGAGGCCGGTATGCTGACCGCCGTGGTTGAACCCAAGGCTGATTCGGAAGGGCGTGTGCGTATTGTGCCATGGGCGGCAGCCGAATACGTACGGCGAATCGCGAAGACCAGGCCTGAAGCTGTCGTGATGACTCTGCAACGCCTCGCCGGGACGGAGAACTGGCACGTGCGGAGCGTGTTGGCAGAGCTGGCGAGTGGCCTCCCCAATGATCACGTGCAAACGGCCTTGCCGATCTTGTGCCAGTGGTTGGATAGCCGGTACCGGGCCGATCTTCTGGTCGGCCACTACCTCGTTGGCCTAGCGACCCGGCTCGCCGAAGAACGGGAGGCCTCCCTTGGCATACAGCTCTTGGCGGCTCTCACCAAGCCAAAGATGGCTCGCGGAACGTCAGTGGTTGAGCTCCAGGTCGAAGACCACGAGCTTGAACGCCTCAAGCCCGCGGTTGCCGCGCTCATGAAGGTTGATGCTGAGGCGATCTACCGCCTGTTTCGGGACCGCCTCATCGAGACCCTTGAACTCGAGTATGGCGGTCTTGTGAGTCGGTTGCGGCGCCCCGTGATAGAAGACCACGACGCCAATGACCGCCGTTTCGACCAAGCGCTTCACTTCCTCGTTGATGGTTTCCGGGACGCCCTCCTTGCGTTCGTGGATACGAAGCCGCGAGAGGGCGCCCGCGAGCTCGTCCGACTCCTGTCGAGCGACGAGGACATGCTTCGCCGGGTAGCCCTCCACACTCTCACGCAGCGTCCTGACCTGATTAGCACAGCAACAGTCCGGCCCATTACCCGAGAAAGACTATTCGACGTGGCAGGTTGCCACGAGTTTGGGCGCCTGCTTCGGACCCACTTCGCTCGTCTGCCGGCAAAGCTTCAGGATCTCGTGCATGAGGGCGTGGTGAGAGGCCCAGAAACCGGCGAAGCGACTGACGACGACAGGAGCCGCATCCTGGCGTCTTGGCGCTGGCGGCTCCTCAGCAATATCCCGAAATCATCGCAGACCAAGCAAGAAAAGCGTTGGCTTCGCGAACTGCGCACGAAATGGGGTGAGAGAGAGGAGCCTATCCGGACTTGGACGTGGACGTGGTCGCCAGCGTTGGGTGGCGGTCGGGACCTGAGCGAGGTTCGCAAGAAGGGACCTGACGCTGTTCTGGGTGAACTCCGAAACACCCAGGGACAGTGGGATGAAGTGCGAGGACTCGTGCGAGAAGATCCCGAGGGAATGCTCGCTCTCGCACCGAAGGTCTCTCGCCACGACTTCCCAAATGCCTGGCCATATCTTGATTCGTACCGGGAGGCGATGAAGGAGCGGAGGACTTTCGCGTGGCTGCCGCTGATAGAAATGATCGAGCGACTAGCCGCGGATCTAGCTGACAGTGCCAGAGATACTGAGTGGGCCGTCAGCGACTTGCTGCGAGACGGGTTAGCCAACAGTGAGTTTGGTGTGCCCACTGACTTGCTGAACCGTGCGTTCGCTGTGGCCGTCGCACTGCTTGATCGGTCGGCGAGGCCGTTGGAACGAGGGTTGCCTGAGCGCAAGGACCTAGAATTCCACCAGTTGAACGAGCCCGCTGGCCGAGCCGCAGACTCCTTCATGCTGTATGTGTGGCGGAAGGCGATCCTGGGTGGCGATGAAGCTCGTACCATCCCGGAGGAAGTGCGTGGTCGGATAGAACACGCGTTGAGCGGCGGATGGGGGGGTATGGAACTACGCCATGCGTTTGGCCAGTACATCCGCACTCTGGAATGGTGCGACCCCGGTTGGCTGCTGAAGAGCATCAAGAGTCTCTGGCCGGAGGGCGCTGGTGAGGCTGAGGTGGCTGCGCGCGTCGCCTTCTTCAACGGGTATCTCTGGGGCAGCGCACCGCTGGCCAAGGATGTCATGCGCGCTCTTGTGCCGCAGTACCGCCAGGTCATACCGGACGTCGCCGTGGATGACCCTATCTACCTCAGCGAGCGCGACTTGAGGGAGCAGTTCGCCGTTCACATCGTCGTCGGTTGGATCCTCGATGTTGACGGCTTCAGCTTCGATGGCCTGCTTGGGGAGCTACTGCGGGTCGCGCCGGATGAAGTGCGTGCCCACCTGGTTTGGTTCATGGGCAAGGAATATGATCAAGCCACTGAGCCCGAGTGGCGCGACACACTATGGACGAAAATGGACGAGTACTGGCAAGGGCGTTCCGATGCCCTCGCCACGCTGGGGGCCGAGGATCGAAGCGAGGAACTCACGCGATTCTGCACCTGGCCCTCGAAAGTGGATGCCTCGGTAGAGCATTTCGAGTCGCGCCTTCATCAGGCCATCGATCATGTCTCGGTCGGGTTTGGCATCGAACAGCTGCTGGAGTACCTTTCCCGAAAGGCCGAGCCGGAGCCGAGACCTTGTGCTGCCCTGCTTGACCGCATCGTCCGACGATGGGCCGACGATCCCGAGGTCTACTGGATCGGGCGTGAACTGGAGCCGACTCTAGCCGCAATACTACGCAGCGGCGGCCGCCCCGAACGCCAGGCGGTTGAGCGTATCATCGGTCGCTTATGGATGACAGGGCGCGGGGACTTCCGGCACCTGCTGGCGGATTGAAGAAGCCCCTTGCAGGCAAGAAGCGGCGAGACGGCTGACAAGAAAGGCCAGTCTGACATCCCCGGCCACCTAGGAGCTGGACATCCAAAGCCACGTGATTCCATGCTGGGCGCCTCGTATCTCTGGCCAGAGACCTGATGAATCAGCAGCCCCAGGCGAACGCTCTGTGACCGGCGACGAATCCAACATTCATCATCCGGCCGTCAGCGGTAGTAGCCGGTGATGTAGCTGGTCACGGGCGCCAGGGCAGGGCTGCCCAGGTCGCTGGAGTTGATGTTCTCCCTCAGCTCGAATTCGGTCGCGCCCAGGAGACGCATCGTCTCCATCACTGCCGCTATGGAGGCCGGCGAGTCCACGTGCTCGTTGCTGAAGGCGAGGATGCGGGAGGAGTCCAGGGATTGGAGGGCCTCTAAGGTCTCGCGGTCGCGTTGCCGCGCCTCCTGCGCCGACAGGTAGTGGGAGAAGTCCACGGCGGCGACGAGGGCGGTTTCGTCGTCGAGCAGCGGCGCCAGGGCAGCGGCCAGCGCCTTCACCTCGGTCGAGGTTAGGTCGCTGCGTAGGACGAGCGGCACCACCCGCGCCTGGGGCAGAAAGTAGGCGATGGCGGGCACGATGCCGGCGACGGCGTGCTCGTAGGTGAGGACGCTGGGCTCACTCAGAGCGATGCCGTTGCTGGTCAACCGCCGGATCGCCTCGCCGTCGGGCTCGATCAGGCCGAAGGGGGTCTGCCAGGGTAGGTCGCTGGTGATGACGGCGGCGCCGCCGGCGTTGATGTGGTTGGGGCCGATGAGGATGATCCGCCGGTAGTCGCCGCTGGCGGCAAGGTCACGCAGGGAGGCCAGGATGAGGTGGCCGGCCAGCCAGTGGTGGGGCACGATGACGGCGCGGGCGCCCGGCATGGGGCTCGGGTCTGTTGCCTCGGCGCGGCTGAGGGCGTGGGCGAAGGCCTGGTCGTCGAAGAAGGTGAGAGGGTGTGCCTGTCGGGCGATGACGACGGAGGCGAGGCTGGCCTCATCCGGCGTGGAAGGAAGAAAGAGAAGGGTGAAGGCGATTAGGGCAAGCGCGGCGGCGCCCAAGGGCCAGCCGGCGGCAATGGGAACGGCGCGGGCGGGAAGCGCCAGCCTCATCTTATCTCCACTGGTAAGGAGCCGGTTAGGTTGATGCTCTCCGTGGCCTGCTGGGACTGGATGACGGCGGGCTCAGCGCTGTATGTGCCCTTGCCGATGACGCGGGCGTAGTAGACCAGGGGCAGTTGTTTGCTGTACCTGTACACGCAGAAGCTGACGCGCTGGCCCTCGATGGCGTAGGGGTAGGCGACACTCATGTCCGTGATCCCCCACTGGTACAGGCGGGTGATGGGCTTGAGGCCGGAGGGCAGGAGGTCGCTCACCTGGTAGCAGCCGCTCACCGCCTGGGGGCCCAGCTTGTAGGCGATGGTGATGCGCACCAGCTCGCCCTCCTCGATGGTCGCGCTGCCTTTCGGCTGGCCCTGGTAGCTACGGCTGATGGAGACCACTGGATCGGGCTGGACGGAACTGGGATCGAAGGGGGCCAGGAAGGAGGTGGCGATGCCCAGGGTGCCTTCCAGGGCCTCCAGGTTCAGGTCGCGCAGCTCCTCAGGCGTCAGGTGCAGGGCAAGGCTGTTGCCCCGGTCCAGCTCCTCTTCGGTTCTCTGGCCGTCCAGGGTGTAGGCGAAGCGGACGGGTGCAGCCGAGAGGTTGGGCAGCGCCTCCACTAGAAAGCTGATCTGCTCCAGGTAGATGAGGGTGTCATGGGTGTAGTTGGTGGTGGTGTAGTCGAACAGCAAAGGGGACCAGTTGTCGGCGAGGGAGGCCCCCAGGATGGCGGCCAAGGAGGTAGCCTCTAGGATGTCGTCCTGGTCCACGCCGACGTTGAGGCGTACGGAGCCGCCGCGACGCTGGCCGAACTCCTCCAGCAATCCTCGGTAGAGGGAGCGGGCGGTGTCCTGATCGCCCAGCTCCGCGGCGGCGAGGCCGAGGTAGAGGCGCTCGCGCGGCGAGAGGTCGGTGAGTGCAGCGAAGGCCTGGATGTTGGGGAGCATGGGCTCCTCCAGGGCGGCCAGCCCGTACATGGCGATGATGGTGCGCTCGCGGGTCTCGTTGGCGTCGTCGGCGACCTTCCGGAAGTACTGGACGAGGGCCTGGCGACCGAAGCGCTCGGGCGCCAGAGCGGCGGCGCGAGCGCTGAGGACGAGGTCGTTATCGGCGAAGGGGAAGATGGCGATGCCGCCGTCCGTGGTCTGGTACGAGGAGGGGTGAAACTCCGCGGGGAAGGTGGCCTCCTCCTGGAAGTATTCGAGCAGTAGCTCTTGGGCCAGGTTGCGGGCCAGCATCTGGTCTACACGGTCGCCATACGTCCAGCTCAGGGAGAGGAGATCGGGATAGTAGCGGCCGCGGTTGTGGTCGGTGATGACCACGCGAGTCA
The DNA here is from genome assembly GCA_022866185.1 of Dehalococcoidia bacterium. GTDB lineage: Bacteria > Chloroflexota > Dehalococcoidia > SM23-28-2 > SM23-28-2 > SM23-28-2. The sequence continues at coordinate 4,125 of JALHUG010000173.1, read as the reverse complement.
GGCGGTCGGCGCTGCCCTCGGGAGCGACGCTCTGGCCGGGCTGGAGCTCGTAGAAGCGGGCCTCGCTGTGGAGGAGGCGGGACGGCACGACGGTAACGCTGCGCACCAGGGCGTCCTCCAGGCCGTGGGCGGAGGCCTTGATGGTGAGCTCATGCTGGCCTTCGCGCAGCGGCGGCAGCGGGATGTCGATAGCAGTGAAGGCGGTGCCGCTGGCGGTCAGCGGCTCGTCCAGCAAAGTGGGCGATGTGACCTCAAAGGTCACCTGATCGCCGGCGCTGAGCTCCTCCCCGAAGGCGCGGACCCTGATGGAGGGCTGGTCGCTGGTGAGGTAGGAGCTGTTCATCGCCACGTCCACAAAGAAGGGGAGGCCGACGGGGACGAGGGAGACGCTGGAGCCCGCGTAGAGGTCCTGGCTGACGGCGAGGGCGCTGACGCGCCAGGAGGTGAGGTTGTCGGGGAGGTCGAAGGCGATGGAAGCGCGCCCGTCGGCGTCGGTGGTGACGCGGTCGAAGAGGGCGACATCCTTGAAGTCCTCGCGGGCGCCGCCTTCGCCGCCTCTCTCAGCGCCGGTTGGCACCGGATACTGATGGGATGAGTATGTTCTAAGCACCCCGGATGAGACCGTCTGGTAGAGCGAGCTTAGTATCTCCAGGTCGTAGAAGAAGTCTTCGCCCTCGAGGCGGAAGATAGCTTCGTCAACGGCGCTGAGGATAACCTCCGCCTGAACCGGCCGGCCGTTTTTGTCGCTGACGCTGATGCTGAGGGTGGCCTTATCGCCCGGGCGGTAGCGCTCCTGGTCGGGCTGGACGGTGATGTTGAGTTTGCGGAGAGAGCTATCGAAGCGGACTGTGTAGCCGTAGCTGACCTCCTGGTAGGTGGCGCCGGTGAAGCGCACGGCGATGGCGTTGACGTTGGGGATGTGCTCCTCGGCAAAGGCGAAGGAGTAGTGTGGGCCGTCCTGAATAGCGTAGCTGCGGATGCCATTCTGCGCCAGGTAGAACAGGTAGCGATTGTCGCCGCTGGCGGGCAGGTCCTCATCGCCCTGGCGCATGGTGAGCGCTACCTGGTCGCCGACGGCGTATGGCTTTTGGGACTCCGGGTCCAGGTGCAGGTAAAGGGAGTTGCCATAGAATCTAACGCCGCTGTAGATGTACGTCTCCTGGTGGGCCGTACGGCCAGCGTCATCGGTCACGCGAAGGTTGACGTCGTACCTCTTGTCCTTCACGGCAGGGAAGGAGAACGCGAAGCGGCCATCGGCGTCCGAGGTGGCGCTGAAACCGCCTAGCGATCTCTCTACCTCATCGTATCGATACTCCTTGCGGACGATCTTGGCGATGAAGTCGTAGGTTTCGCCTATCTCGACGCGTTGATAGGAGACTTCGGTGACGTCAGCCGTCACCTGGCGACCGACCGCAGGGTCGCCGAGATAGTCGGAGAAGTCGCTGGCTTCGTCGTTGTTGATGCGTTCCAGGTCCACGTTGTAGACGCTGCCGGAGACCATGACGGTGTTGGTCTCGGCCTTGAACTCGGCAGTCGCATCCATGGTCAGAGCCGAGGGGAAGAGCTGGACGCCAGCGCCGCCGGTGATCTCGCCCTCCTCGGCCAGGGCGGGGACTACCTTGAGGTAACCGAACCGATGGTCGCCGTAGCGGTAATCAAAGTCGTCGAGGTTGCCGACGCAAGGGACGGAGGCCTCCCCGTTGGCGTCGGTGGTGACAGAGCCGTTGACAGGCCCAGTGTAGTTTAGCTCCACGTTGGGCACGGGGCTTCCCTCGAAGAAGGAGGCCTTGATGGCGAACTCCATCTCCTCGCCGACGAGGATGGCCTTCTTGGAGGGGACCACGTCTATCTTGTAGGCGGGCTTCGTGAAATCCTGCACCTTGAAGTAGGTAGAGGTGATGACCTGATCTCCTACCCGCGCCCGTAGGCTGTAGTAGCCGTGGGAGACGCCCTTGAAGGGGAGCTCGCCGATGAAGGTCCCCGTGGGCGTGGTGGTGACGGTGCCACTGGCGATGACGACAGGCCGGTAGTCGAAGGAGGTGTAGTCGCTGCCGCTGAGCTCGACGGTGATCTCCTGCGAGGGCAGCGGCTCCTCCCGCAGGCGCACCAGGCCCCAGAAGTTGACGGTGTCGGTGGGACGATACAGGCGGCGATCGGTGTAGAGGAAGCGCCAGTAGAGGCTGGGGTCGCCGGAGAAGCCGTATTCGCGGAAGCCGTAGGATTGGTAGCCGTTGAAGATGTCCGCTAGGGGCACCACGGCGGTGCGGCCGTCGGGGGCGGTCACCATCAGGTTGCCCACAGTCCGGCTGGTGCTATACCCGAGCGGACTGGGCTTCAGACCTATGAGGTCGGCGGGCGTGTCGAAGAAGGCCATGCCGTCGGAGCCGGTGGTGGTGGAGAAGTCGTCGCCGACCACGCTGACGGTGGCGTTGGCCAGCGGCCCCTTGGCCGCCACGTCGTTGACCCAGAGGAGGGTGCGGCTGCGGCTAAGCGAGACGTAGGTCGCGACATCGGTCACCTGGAGCCAGGCCTGAAGCGGTCTGTCCTCGAAGGTGGTCTCCACCAGGTAGTAGCCCTCGGGCAGGGCCTCGGGAAAGATGATGTACAGGTCGCTGTACTGGCCGATGGATTTCAGAGCGGCCTCGAAGGAGGCAACTCGCTGGAGGCCCGCGGTGTCAACCGTGAAACGGCTGCGGGTCACCGATGCCCAACTGGGAATGGCGGTGAACTCGTCGAGGGAGGCGAGGAAGGCGTCCACGTCCGCGAAATGGTAGACAGAGAAGGGGAGGGTAGCTGGCGTGGTAGCGTTGGGTTCGCCCCAGCCCGCGAAGAAGGACAGGGCTGGGGCCTCTGCGGTGGCTGACTCCCAGACGCGGCGGGTGAACTGAAGGGTGGGCTGCTCTCCGGGGGTCTGACCGGTGCGCTCCTCGGAGCCGGTCTCGAACTGGAAGGTGAACTCTTCGGCCAGAGTCTGGTCGGTGCCGGCGATGCCCACGCCAGTGCTGAGGGTCACGGTATACAGAGTCTCCGGCTGCAGCTCCTGGGGAACGAAGACGGCGACCCGTTTGTGGATCTCGAAGCGGCCCTCGACCGAGGGGGTGATCCGGAAGTTCTCCTCCACGCCGGTGACGCCATCGTGGCTGAAGGTGAGCTCGATGCCGACGTTCAGCGGGACGTGCGTGGACTGGTCGGCGGGGAGGGTTTGGACGACACGCAGGGGGCGCTCGGTCTGGAAGGCCCACGTACTGATGGGGAGGCCGCCCGCCTCGTTGAGCAGGGTGAAGCGGTAGACGGTGTCCTCGGCCAGAGGCCCCTCGGGCTGGATGCGATAGCGGGCGCTGGCAGCGGCGAGAGCGCCCGGCTGGGCACTGGCCTCGCTATCGCCGATGGCTGCGATCTCGAACTTCAGCTCGGGCTCCACCTGGAGGCGGCTGGCCAGGGAAGCGCTGTCGACGGGCTCTTGCGCTTCCAGAACGAAGGACGAGTCCAGAGCGACCCCGGCGGCATCGCTGCTCGTTGCGGCCAGGCGGAAGCAGTCGTTGACCGGGGACAGAGTCAGGCTCTGCCAGTCCTCCGAAGGGGCCGCTGCCGGCGGCTCGATGACCGTCGGCAGGTCGCAGACGGAGGCGGTAGGGGTGGATGGGCCCACGATGACCTCGCCGCCGCCGCCCCCGCCCTGGGTGATGAAATAGACGGCCACAGCCACCGCGGCGGCGGTGGCTAGGGCGAGGGCGCCCGCCAGGATCGGCCGCCGACCACCGCTCAGCCAACGGCGGAGGTTGTAGACCAGGCCCGGCGCTGGCGGGAAGAGCTGGTGGTGCAGGCGGTCCTTGAAGGCAGGGTCGGGGAGGCCCCGCAGGCCCGAGGCGAAATGCGTCAACGCATCGACTTCAGGGTCGCCGCTGGCTGCGGGCTTGCGGCCGGCGATCACATCGTCCAGCGTGCGGTCCAAGTGGTCGAACCGTTCCTGGTCAGTCATGACTAGCCTCCCTCTGCCCACATACGCAGGTTCTGCAAGGCCCGGAACTGAAGGGCCTTTACGGCCGCCTCGCTCCGGCCTATGGCCTGCGCGATCTCCCTGCCGCTCCTCTCCTGGGCGAAGCGCATAACAACCACCCTCTGTTG